>JAKSBL010000146.1 GCA_022361115.1 Spirochaetota bacterium
AAGCAAGCTGAAAAATATTTTTCCCTGAACACTTGACACAAAAAAACAGAATCAGGCAGACAAATAGATTTGATTATCAATTGACGAATTTGGGAAAATATGATTAAATGACAGGCAATTAAGCTTGTTTGAAAGATTTTGGAGTTTATTATAAATGAAAATGTCGTTTTATAAAAAAATGTTGCCTATAGATTTTCAGCAAAAAAATGCACTATTTTATTATCTTCCCTACCTATTTCATTTATTATGGATGGCCTTTACTGCTGTTTCCCTATTTATTTTTAATTTTCAAATTATTGCGAATGGATTAGTTTTATTTTCTATCGCTTTTCGCTTGTTAATGCTCTACATTGGATATCAGTTTTTTCAAAAAATCTATATTCAGAGAATAAAAGATATTCAGTATTATCAGCATTATAAAACTTTTCTGGGTTATAGTATTATTACAACCTATGTTTTATATTCCCTGCCTCGTATTGTTGGTGATTTTTATCATCAAATAACAGACTTTTTTTATGTTTTTCAATTTATTATTATTTCAATAGCAACGATATGTATAACTATCCTCTATTTTTTAGCTAATTCAGAACAAACCAGATTAATTTTGCAAATTTACCAAAAAAAAGATATTGAATTTGAAAAGAAACTGAAAAAAGATAAAAAGTTTCGTAAAAAAGAGATGGTCAAAATAAATAGTAACCGTTCATTTTTATCCCGTCTCTGGCATAACTGGATTGATGATTTTTTACAGGCTATTTTTACTGTTTTAGTTATTAATCATTTTCTTTTTCAATTGTATTTAATCCCGACTGAATCTATGGTTCCTACATTTATGGTTAGTGATCGGGTAGTAGTTAACAAAATGATCTATGGACCACATATTCCTTTAACGAAATGGAAACTACCTTCTCCTTTTACTCCTAAAACCGGTGATATTGTGGTTTTTTTAAATCCCAATACTTATATTGAAGGGTCAGGTGTAGAGTATAAAAATGCTTTTACCCGGGTTTTTTTTCCTTTTGCCTTTATGCTGACTCTGTCCATGGTAAACCTGGACCGGGATGAAAACGGCAATCCTAATGTACGGTTTATTGTAAAACGATTAGTAGCCAGTGAAGGGGAAAAATTGTGTTTAGTAAATGATCAGGTATATAAGAAAACGAAAAATAGCGACTGGCAATTAATGGATCAAATAAAGGGGCAAAAAGAGTACGGACAGGTTGATTTGTATTGGGATGAAATCCCTAAGCTGCAAACTGCTATTATGACAAAAAAATATCGGAGTATCATAAATAAAGCAATTGATCAGATTAAGCAATTTGATGAAAATAAAAATCAAAAAAATCTTGAGTTTCAAAAATCACAATTATTAAAAAAGGTAAATGGATTAAGTAATACTGACAATCTTTCCAAAATGAAAGATTTACTCTATAGCAATAAAAATGACATTCAATATGAAAAAATCCTGATTAATTCAATTGTATCATCAAATTACTTTTATGAAATAAATAATAAAAAGTATGATATAAATAATGGTAAGTATTATAAGTATACCAAAGAGGAAAAGTTAGAAATTGAAAACAACTTTGATTTCATGCTGGATAAATATATCTATTGTGTTTTTATTAATGAAACCTTTCAATTATATAAACACTTCAACTCTTTTAACCAAAACTCTCATCATTTTGAGGAAATTGTCACTTTTTTTCAGCAACAGGAAAATAAGGATCCCTATAGCCAGTTTATGAAAAAAATGAATGCTCAATATAAAGAACTGAGTTTAACTTTCTATAATAAAGTGATTGATAGTTATACTAGTAATGAATTAAAACAGTATTTAATGGGCATAAAAGAGCTTCACAATGCAGATTTTTATCCTGAGTTATTGAAACTATATGAAATATATATTTATGTCTATGGTTTTAAAGAACC
This sequence comes from Spirochaetota bacterium, assembly GCA_022361115.1. GTDB lineage: Bacteria > Spirochaetota > GWE2-31-10 > GWE2-31-10 > GWE2-31-10 > JAKSBL01. The sequence goes on from JAKSBL010000146.1 coordinate 1,933, forward strand.
GGATTTTTCATTGCCTAGTGGAACAAAAATCCCCTTATCTTTATTTAGCACCAGTTTTAATGTAAGAAATTTTCCAGTTTTTCCCGAAGATAAAGATAGTTATATCCCCAAAAACCATTATTTCTTAATGGGAGATAACCGATATAACTCACAAGACTTTCGTTTTAATGATAATGAAAATCAAAAAAGTGAGCACATTGTTTATTTAGATCCAGATGATCAAACAATTTTTTCTTTATCAACCAAAGTTACCTGGGATCCCCGGACTCTGGATGAACAATATGTTATTGGAAAAGCAGCAGCTATTTTGCATCCTTTTGACCGGTTTAGGATTTTAAAATAAAAGAGAAATAATGCCAAAATACGACTATTACAAGAAAAAAGTAAATAAAAAGAAAATCTTCACTGAAATAATTTATATCTATATCATAACTGTGATCCTGGTGCTTCTGTTTAATTCATTAGTATTTCAAGCATACAAAGTCCCCTCAAATTCAATGCACCCCAGTATTCAGGAAAACGATCTCATTCTGGTAAACAAGTTTAATGTAGGGCCGCGGTATCCTATCACAGATATAAAAGTTTTTGATGGCACAAAAAATATTAAAAGAGGCGAAATCATTGTTTTTATGTCAGAGGAATACTATTTTCATCGCAATTTTTTCTTCCGGACTTTTTCCAATTTTTTGTATACTATTACTTTCTCCATTGTTGATCTGGCGGATATGAAGAAGAAAACACAACCAAATATTCTCGTAAAAAGGGTAATTGGCCTTCCTGGAGATAAAATACGCTTTGAAATAAAAAATAATAGTGTAGTGACCTATATCAATGGTATTGCAGAAAAAGAACTGATTACAGTAAATTATAAGATCATTGAAGAAACCATCAAAAATTCACCTCTGCTGGATTCCATGATTTTAAAAAATGAAATAACAGTACCAGAAAATCAGTATTTTGTTTTAGGAGATAATCGAATTTCATCTTCTGATTCACGAATTTGGGGTTCTGTTCAGGCTAAACAAATTATTGGTAAAGCTGTATTCTGTTACTTTCCTTTTTCCAATTTTGGTTTTATTAAATAAGTTTATTCATGAAACCATCAGTCGAACATATTTATATTCATTTTCCTTTTTGTCAGGCAAAATGCCATTATTGCAGTTTTTACTCCCGTCCTTACCAGCCGAATTTAGCTAATCAATATCTATATTCCTTAGAAAAAGAAATCTCTCAATCCAATGAATTTTATGATTTTTCCAGAATAAAAACCATTTACATTGGAGGGGGAACTCCCAATATCAGTTTACCCAACTTATTTTCAATCAATCAAATACTAACTAAAACCTTTAATCTCGATAGTATAAAAGAGTATACAGTTGAATGCAACACTTCAATATTAACTGAGAATTTTATACATTTTATTGAAAAAACTCAGTGCAACCGTCTTTCATTAGGTATTCAATCCTGTAATCCTCAGGTCTTAAAACAATGTAACCGACAGCAAACAAATAACCATGATTTTTTTTCTACCCTAAATAACTTTTTAAATATAAAAAGACTGACTCTAGCCTGTGATTTTATTAATGGATTGCCAGGGCAGGATTACCTTGAAGAATTAAACTATATAGATAAGCTATTAGAAAATTATCCAAACATTAATCATCTTTCTTTATATGACTTTTCCATTGAGTCTAATAGTTATTTTTATCATGACTCACCAGACCTGATTGATTCAGATCTATTATCAGCCTTTGAGGCTGGCTTAAAAGATTTACTTAAACAGCACCAATTTTCTCAATATGAAGTATCTAATTATGCAAGAGCAGGGTATGAGAGTTTACATAATTTAGCATACTGGAACTACCAGAATTACATCGGTTTTGGGCCGGCTGCCCATAGTACGATTGAAAATCAAAGACTTGAAAATAAACCTGATATAGAATCATACATTAAAAGCAGTAATTATCAAACCCAATCAGAATTGACAAAACCAGAAATGATAAAAGAATTTTTACTCATGGGTTTAAGACTGAATAAAGGCATAAAACTGAGAGATTTTCAAAAAAGATTTGGATATGCAATTGAAGAGCTGATCCAAAATACTTTAGATAAATATGCTAGTAAAAACCAATTATCAGTTACAACTGATACTCTTGCTACAACTAAAAAAGGGATAAATTATTTAAATTCAATTTTAATAGATATTTTTATAGAGTTGGATAAAAGAGAATTTTAAAAATCGAATATATTTATTGAACTTCTTGTTCAATATTATTATATTACATGGCATTAACCAGATAATAGGAACCAAATTTTATCATAATACTACATTAAACTCATTACTCAATTTCAAATAAAGTAATCATTATTAGTAAAGTTTTGATAAATGGGGATCTATCAATATAAATAATGACAAGGAGCAGGAATGAATATTTTATCTATAAATAATTTAACCCTTCAAACAGAAGATAAAAAAATCCTGAACAATCTTTCGCTGGATATTTGGGAAGGCAGCATTCATGCAATTGTTGGACATAATGGAGCAGGAAAATCTACATTAGCATCAGCCATTATGGGACTATCAGGCTATGAAAATATAGAAGGTGATATCCTGTTTAAAGGTAAATCAATAAAAGATCTAACCATCTTTCAGAGGGCGGATTTAGGAATTACACTTGGCTGGCAGGAACCAGCACGATATGAAGGTTTAAAAGTCAGGGATTTTGTTTCTATTCCTTCTAAAAATAAAGAACCAGAGTATATTAATTCTTTGTTTGTAAAAATGGGCATGAATCCTGAAGAATACTTAGAGAGAGGTATCGATAAAACTTTAAGCGGCGGAGAAAGAAAAAAAATTGAATTAATTTCTATTTTAGCCATGGAACCAAAACTGGTTATTTTGGATGAACCTGACTCAGGAATTGATATTGCTTCTATTACAAAGATATTCGAAGCTATTCAAATATTGAAAAAAAAGGGAACTACAGTTATTCTCATTACTCATAGTGAAGCAGTTTTACGCCATGCAGAACATGTATTTATTATGTGCTGTGGCCAGATAATCGATAAAGGCACACCAAAAGATACTATTCCTTTCTGGAATAAAAAATGTGCAGATTGTCTTCATAAAAATGAACCAGGAAAGGATGTTTAAATGAATAATGAACAAGTGATAAAAGAGATGTATTCTGAAATTGGCAATGATATTGCTCTATTAAATAATCCTAAAGTTGCCCACTTGATTATTAATGATAACAAAGTCATTGGTCTCCAGGGAGTTCCAGGTTTACAAGTTGATGTAGATGAACTGAAAGAGGGTATAAAAGTTAAAATAGTCGTCCAGCAAGGTGTGAAGATTGAAAAACCAGTACATATCTGCTTTGGTATGATTCACAAGACTGGCACACAAAATATAATTATGGACATTGAAGTTGAGGATCATGCTGAGATTGCTATACTTGCCCATTGTGTATTTCCATCTGGTTCAGAAATTATTCATAAAATGGATGGTAAATTAAGATTAGGCAAACATGCAAAATATACTTATTTGGAAAAACATGTTCACGGAGAAGATGGAGAGATTAAAGTCTATCCCTATGCTGAAGCTCACCTTGGAGAAAATGCACACTTTACAACTGAGTTTAATTTAATCAAGGGCAGAGTAGGATTTATTGATATTAAATATGAAGCTTTTTGTGCAAAAAACTCTGTTCTTGATATGAATGCCAAGATATCTGGCAGAGATGATGATATCATTTCAATTTCTGAAATTGGTCATTTAGAAGAAGGTGCAAGAGGTGCATTAAAAACTAATATTGCTGTAAAAGATCGGGCCAGATCAGAAGTATATAACAAACTGAGAGCAACTGGTGCTTATGCTCGCGGTCATGTTGACTGTAAAGAGATTATTTTAGATGAAGCTATTGCCACAGCTACTCCTATAGTAGAAGTTCTCCATCCAAAAGCGCATGTGACTCATGAAGCTGCCATTGGTAGTATAGATAAAAAACAACTGGAAACTTTATTAGCCAGGGGATTGGATGAAGAACAAGCCTCTGATATGATTATTCAGGGATTACTGAGCTAAAGCAAACAAAGTACAAAGCAGGTTCATGAATCTATTATTCTCCATTCATTAATTTGGAAGTGATCACATAGTTAGCAGTTTCCCGATTTAAGGCTAATGGTACATTTTTTAAAACACAATTTCGGATTAATGTTTGAATATCATGTTCATGGCCTTGTGGTGTTTTAACATCAATAAAAAATATTACTCTATGGATTTGATCTGTTAATACACCATGGGCAATAAATACATCTCCGCCATCCGGCCCATGACCTAATGAATCAATAACCAGCCCTGTAATATTATGAATCATTTTTGCAGTACCAGAAGTTCCTACTAATTTAAATTCCTTTAAAGTCTTCTTATTATAATTTGCCCATTCAACCAAATCCTGTTTACACTCATCATGGGCAACTAATGCAATAGTTTTCATTTTATTATTTTTCATTATTTCATTCCTTTAATCATGTATTTTTATTATTTAGAATATAATTAATTATTAATAAATAGGGAATCAATAAATTTTGAGTTATTTTTTTTTAATAATATATTATATCTATAAGTAGACATAATATATGTTATCGGAAGTTCATTGTAAATCATTTAAAATCTACTCCAAATAAATCGATTACTTCAAATACTAATTGTGTTTGGAGTTGTTTTATGGAGTTATCAATGATGGAAAAGATATTATCAAGGTTTATGCAGAGGATTATAATGAAGCCAGGAAAAAATATAAATACAATTTTGTTAAATACACTGGCTATAACAGATCATATGCTACAAATATACTCAGGAATTATAAAGAAGTTCTAAAACCCAAAAAAAGAAGAACCAGAAAACCTA
>JAKSBL010000564.1 GCA_022361115.1 Spirochaetota bacterium
CAACAATTCAACTGTCAACATAAGCATTATGGCAGAATTGTTAAATAGATAATACCTCACATCAGTGTTACTTCATTAGTATACACTTTAAAAGTATCCAAAACATTTTTCGCAAAGACACAATAACTTTCGCAATATTGCGAAAAATCTATCCTCCCTAAATACATCTTGCAGTACAAGGCAATGTTTTGCTTCAAAAAATTGGCACATAAATTGCGATAAAATTGAATGGAAATGCTGTCAAAAAAGCAGCTATTGATTAATAGCTGCTTAACCAATTTTGTCTGCAAAAAACAGGAGCAAATAATGAAATCAAAAACAAGATTTACCACTATGGTATTAATGGCCTTAGTATTGATTTTACTCACAGGCTGTCCGGCTTTACTGGGTACATCAACAGAAGAAAATGACGAAAGCGGTGGAGGTGGAGTTGAAATACCATCAACAATATTTATTGCTGTAGGAAACGGCGGCCGTATCATGACCTCAGCCGACGGGGAAACCTGGACTGATGAAACAGAAACCGGGGATACTTTTTTAGGTATTACATACGGCAATAATCAATTTGTTGCTGTAGGTCAAAATGGCCGGATTATGATCTCAACTAACGGGGAAACCTGGATTGATGAAACAGAAATTGGAGATTCTTTTTTCGATATTGCATACGGCAATAATCAATTTGTTGCTGTAGGAGATAATGGCCGTATTATGACCTCAACTGATGGGGCAGCCTGGAATGATGAAACAGAAACCGGAGATCCTTTTACATCTATTACATATGGTAATAATAAATTTGTTGCAGTTGGAATTAACGGGCGCATTATGACCTCATCCGACGGAGCAGCCTGGGTTGATGAAACAGAAACCGGAGATCGTTTTTGGGGGGTTGGTTACGGCAGCAATAAATTTATCGCTGTCGGAAATAATGGCCGCATTATGACTTCAGTCGACGGGGCAGTCTGGTCTGATGAATCAGAAACTGGAAATGCATTTCATGGAATTGTATACGGGACTTTTTAAGTATGATCATTAAAAATAAATGAAATGTACTATAAAAGCTTGCATTTTCTATAATAAATCATATTAATTTACAATGAATCAGGGTCAACACTCTGATTTTTTTGTTTTTTAAAGCATTATAAGTTACCTGACCTTTTATTTGCATTGTTGATAATTTTTTAATCACATTTAATAAAATATACCTCTGATTATTATTCCTTGAAAATGGCAATTCAATAAATTTAATATGGGTTCATTATTCTGTTTTACAGCATCCGTTTTTTCTCAAATTTGAGAAACATTTTCGCATTTTTGCTAAAATCAATTTTAATTACTGCAAATTTTTTAATATTTCTTGGCATGTTTATTGCATTATTTATTTGTAAAAATTAACCAATGTGAATAAAAATGAAAACCATTTTCAAAAAGAAAACTAACAATCAAAAAAAATTATCCTGGACAAATTACTTTATGAAGAAGAAAAATCAGGTGAAAAAAGAATCAACATAATCTTCTTATGTACTGCACCTTTTTTAATTTGTCTTGTTTTTTTTACATCATTAAGTTCCAGCGGAGATTATTCATTTTTCAATTATCTGGGTGTTTCGTTGTTTTTTGTCTATCATTTATTTGTTTATCAACTATCAAAGCGGGGATATTATCATTGGATTGTAAAATATATAACCATGACCATCAATATTAGTATTATTACTTTAATTATTATTGGTTATGCCTTTAAAAAAGGCCCTTTGCATACCGTTAGGACAGTCACTGTATCTACCTATTTTTTTGCCCTTATTTTAAGCTCTTGTTACTATAAAATATCTGTTACGGTTTATACCGGCATACTAACTATATTGCAGTATTCAATTATTTATATTTTTGTTTATTTTCTGCCGGAAACTCTCCACAGTACCTCGGAAACATTCAATCAGCCTGCTTTGTCAGCAGATATACTAATCTTATTTTGTACGATAACTATCCTGCTGGTTTTTATTGTTATTCTTAACTCCATACGTTTTAAAATGGTTCTTGATAGATCACTTTATTCAGAAGCGCTGTCTGAAGAATTAAAAAAAGCCAAAGAAGCCGTTGAAGCAGCAATCGAGCAAAAAACCAGCTTTTTTATCAATGTTGTACACGAATCAAAAACCCCTTTAACCCTGATCAAAAATCATCTGGAAGATTATATCCAATATCATTCCCAAAATCAGGATCTTGAAATAATAAAAAATAATGTTAACAAGTTATTGAGAGATATGACCAACTATCTTGACGTGGAAAAAATGCAGCACACAAATTTTATCTTTAATCATGATGCTGTTATTTGCCTTTCTGATTTTTTGGAAGAAAAATACCGGCTGTTTAAAAAAATGGCTGATATTAAGGAAATTGACCTGCAAAAAAATATCGGAGAAAATATTTTTATAAAAGCAGATCCTTCAGCACTTGACAGAATAATTAATAATTTGCTTGAAAACGCATTAAAATATACTGACCGGTTTGGTATCATACACTTAAAACTATCGAAAACCAATGATGAAATACAACTAATTATTCAGGACACAGGTCCCGGAATTGCAGAAGATCTGAAAAAGAACATATTTATCCCCTATTTTCAGGTCTCACATCAAAAGAAAAATAATCAAGGGATTGGCATGGGATTGTATATTGTAAAAAAAGCGATTGATTCACTGGGCGGTTTAATCCAGCTTAAAAGTAAAATGGGTACTGGTTCCCAGTTCACCGTAAAACTGCCCCTTTTTAAAGATATTGACAGCAAAAATGTTCAAAAAAATATAATCGAAACAATACATCCTGTAAAAATAATTTCTGAGCATTTCACAATCAAAGACGGACCCTATGAGCAGGGAAAAAATAATTTATTAATTGTTGATGATAATATTGACATGCTTAATAGTTTAAGATCACATTTAAAAGCACAATATAACCTTTTTTTTGCTGTTAACGGTACTGATGCTTTACATAAGATTAATATTATTCCCAAACCTGAATTAATTATCTCTGATATCATGATGGACCATATGGATGGAATTACCCTGTTCACCAAAATCTCTCAAATTGAAAATTTTCAGGATATTCCCTTTATATTTTTAACTGCAAGGACCTCCCTGGATGATAAAATTAAAGCAGTATCAAATGGCGCCGTAGATTATATATACAAACCGTTTAGTTTCACTGAATTGAAGACAAAAATTTATGCCATTTTAAGAAACAGGGAACTGCAAAAAAAACTTCATGAAAAAAAAAGCTATGAATCAATCGGAGTACTGCTTGCTGGTATTTCTCATGAAATTTTCAATCCTTTAAGTGGAATACATGGCCCTCTGGACAACCTGGAAAATTTACTTATCAAATATAATTTGAGTGATAATC
>JAKSBL010000594.1 GCA_022361115.1 Spirochaetota bacterium
TAATTATAGTGAATTTTATAAAAACTGAAACTGAAAAGAAATTAAAAATCGTGTACCAATTTGTTGATTAGACCTGGATTTTTCTGTAAGAATTTGAGAACTTCATCCTTTTTAACTGAATAAAGAGAAACAGGATTTTTATGATAAAAGGTATAAGTTGCCACTTCATTTTTCATTATTTTGGACATAGAACCAATAAAATCTCCCCGTCCTAGAGTTGCAACTGTTTTTCCCCATTTTTGGGCTTGTACACTACCATCCTTGATGATATAAATCTTTTCTAAAGGCTGATTTTCTTCAATAATTTTGTGATCCCCCTCATAATTTTCCAGATGGAGCATGGATTCTAAAATAGTCTTTTGAGTACTGGTTAGTATCCCAAATACATGACTGGTAGAAAGGAGATTCCAGGTTTCTGAATCCCTAGTCTTTATGAGATTGAGAAGAGTTTTCTCAAACTCTGTATTTTTAATAAAATTTAAAAATTTGTCTTTTTCAATAGTAAAAAGAACAACATCAGTTTTAGCCACAACGTCTGCGGCCCTGGTCTTTCCGGTTACTAATGCCCCTTCACCAAAATAATCACAAGCACCATAAATCTTCTGTACCTTTAAATCTTCAGTAATAACCCCTACATTACCAGAGTAAATAATATAAAACCGATCACCTTTGGTTCCTTTTTTGATTATCACATCATTTTTCTTATACCTTTGTTCTTCCACAATCCCAAGAAACTGTTGAGCTTTGCTTATTGGCATATCATCAAAAAAATCCAAGAAATTTAATACTCCAAGAATTTGATAAGCTTTTTCAAAATTTGGCGGATTTACCTGAAAGTAGAGAGTATGCTGTATTCCAAATTGAGCTAAGGTCAAATGAGTTTTTTTTGGGAAATCCTTTTTAGCAATATGATAAACGACTATCTTTTTTTGTATATTTTCTGAAAGAGAATTTAAAACTTCAACTGGTGTATGTAAAGGAGCAATACCAGACTCATGGTATATTACATCAGATTCCCAGGGAAAATTAGATAATTCTTGATAACGCTCTTTTGTAATGACTTTGGTTTCTAAAAGTTTTTGATGTAAAATTGGATCATTATTATGATCTGAAGAATAAACAAATGATCGATCCTGAAAATGAAGCTTAAAACCTATAGTTGGAATAGAATGGAGAGAATAAAAAAAATCAAATTGTCCACAATGTATAAACTCAGACATACCTACTTTTACCTGTTGAAAAGTAAATAATGAACGCAAATACTCCTCACTGGTATTAATTAAGGATGAATATTTTCTTAAAAAACTATCAATGATGGTTTTTGTGGAATAGACTTTGATCTTCCCTTCTTCCAGAATTTTTTGAAAAGTACCAGCATCATGATCAGCATGACAGTGGGTGAGAATAATACTATCAATGTATTTAGGATTAACATTACTATCTTTTAACCATTCAGTAGAATTCACTGGCGGATCAACCATGATACCATTCCGATTTAACCAGATAATAAATCCACTGGTATTGTCTTTTGGATCAAATCCATGACTGGGACCTAAACAAGTGACTCCAAAAAGTGGAGGCAAAAAGGGTTCAGGCAATCGCTCCCCAATATCATACTTAGGCTGGTAATTAAATATACCTGGTACAGTTGTAACTTTGCCTTGATCAATCACTCTGAAATCTTTTTTATCATCAATTTCAATGGTAATATTGCTTATATTGATCTTATTATCTTGAAATATTCCAAAACTTACTAAATCAGAAAGCTTCATATTATTTCTAAAATAGTCAATTTCTTTTTGAATATCAGGAATCGGCAATGTCCTAGTGATTGTTTCAAAATCTTCTTCTATTCTTAAATCTTGCGGACCAAATAGTGCTTCATTTAAAACAAGTTGGAAACGGGTGAATTGTTCACGGTTACAAATAAGATAAGTTTTCCGTTTTTTTACAAAAAAGTTGTAATAAATAGGAAACTCAACTTCAGCAACACTTATCCCTTTTATCCAGCTAAAAAAATCAGTTGGTAATACAAAAAATTGAGGAACACCTTTTTTTAACAACATCGAGTCTTTAATAGTCTCGGGGGGAGAACTAAATTGGATATATCCAACAGATGTATCCAGGATATACCCCCCTCTAGGTAAGGTTATTATCTCATCCGCTAATTTTCCCATATTTACAACTCTCTAGAAATCAAGAAGATTATTCCATTATATAATAGATATTTATTCAGGTCAATTTGATTTTTGCCTAACCAAAAGTGCAAACATCTCTAAAATTAACGGAATTTTTAGTCATATAATTTATGTTTGAAATATAAAAGTACAAAAAAAAAGCAAAGTAAACACTAGGTGAATACAATGCATTGTGTGGATGGACTGATTAGCCTTAAAATTAAGTAGGATTTTTTACTTAAAAAAAGGGATTGGGGAGAGACGGATTTGAACCGCCGTACTCGTGAGAGAACAGATTTACAGTCTGTCGCCTTTAACCACTCGGCCATCTCCCCATTGGGATAGCTGGATATGGGACTCGAACCCGCAACCTGCTGATTACAAGTCAGCTGCTCTACCAATTGAGCTAATCCAGCAAAAATACTCTAGTCTTATATACCAATATGCCACTTTTGTCAATGTTTTTTTCAAAAAAATAACCAGAAATTAACAAAAATTCGGTTCAATAGTTTGGATAATTTGTTGAACAATTTCCCTCAATTCCTTATGATCGGTATCAATAATATAGTGGGCAGCTTTTTGATAGAGAGGATTTCTCCTTTTTAAAACCTGGGATATTTCGTTTACATAATCTGTACCAGAAAGGGATAATCGTGTATGAGTAGTTTTTAAGCGGGTTTGAATCGTTTGTTCATTAGCTTTTAGCCATACAACAGTGCCCAATTCTCTTAAAATTGAAATATTTTCTGCTGTTTCAATAATACCACCACCGCAATCAATGATGTGATGATTGGCTGGTAGAGATTTTAAGGCATTACCTTCAATACGACGAAATATTTCCCAACCTTCTCTCTGGATAAATTGTTGTAAATCACCTACCTGCTCTTTAATACATTCATCTAAACTCAGCATGGGACTGAGAAAATGTTCGGCTAATTTCTGAGCAATTGTGGATTTTCCGACACCACGATAACCAATGAGTATGATATTTTTCAAACTGCTATCCTGTTCATTTATTTATTCTTTAAATTGACTGAGAAATGCATCACATATGGTAATTGCAGCCATTGCTTCTACAACAGGTACAGCTCTAGGAAGAACACAGGGATCATGACGTCCCTTTGCTTCTAACTCCACTTTCTTACCCTGACGATTCACTGTTTGCTGATTTTTTCCAATAGTTGGTGTAGGCTTAAACGCTGTTCGAAATACAATAGGCATACCATTGCTGATCCCTCCCAAAATTCCCCCGGCTCGGTTGGATTGAGCTTTAATTTGATTTCGGTCATTAATAAAGGGATCATTGTTTTCACTACCGAGTAAGGTTGCAGCAGTAAATCCATTACCAATTTCAAATCCTTTCACTGCATTAATAGAAAACATTGCTTTGGCCAAATTAGCACTTAGCTTGTCAAAAACCGGTTCTCCTAAACCAATAGGCACATTTTTTACAACACATTCAATAATCCCGCCAACAGAATCCCCATTATTTTTTACCTCTTTGATATAATCAATCATTTTTTGAGCACTTTGAGAATCCGGACAACGGACTGGAGTCGCCTCTATCTGCTGCAATGTCACCTGGAGAGGATTGATTTGAGCTTTAATCTGATGAACTTGATTAACATAAGCTAAAATTGAAATTTCTAATTTATCTTTCAGAATTACTTTGGCTACTGCACCAGCGGCAACTAAACCAGCTGTCATACGGGCAGAACTTCTACCTCCGCCTCTTGGGTCACGAATACCATATTTTTTATCATAAACAAAATCGGCATGGCCAGGTCGGTATATTTCATTTAAATGGTGATAATCACTACTCTTTTGATTTTGATTTTCAATGATCAAAGTCAGGGGAGTACCTGTGGTTTTTCCTTGATAAATACCAGATAAAATTTTTACCTGGTCTTTTTCCTTTCTAGGAGTAGTTAAATCACTTTGACCCGGAGCTCTCCGATCTAATTCTGATTGAATAGCATTTATATCTATATTGATCAATGAGGGACAGCCATCAATGACTATACCAACAGCTGGGCCATGAGACTCACCCCAACTGGTAACAGAGAAATTTTTCCCAAAAGTATTACCTGACATATTTATCCCCTTATTTTTTTTTCTTAGGGAGAAAATTTAATGGCATATAATAACGGTTATAATCACCAGGGTCAACCTAAATTTCTACCATTTTTATCTGTCTTTTGCTCTAAATAACTTTTTAGAGTTTTAATGTTTCTTGCACCTCATCTGGTAGAAAAGATTTCTATTTTATTATTAAGAATCAAAATGAATAAAAAACTTGATATTCCGCCAATTAGTTTGTCAGAATTCTCTTTATTTTATGAGAAAGGTCAACAAGGGTATAGGGTTTTTGAATAAAATCATCAATTCCTGACTGGAGTGCTTCATCAATCCGACTATCCTGACGATAACCAGAAGCTAAAAGAGCTTTAATCTCAGGTTTTATGGATTTCATCTTTAAATAAACTTCTTTTCCAGACATTTTTGGCATAGCCATATCTAATAAAACAGCATTGATATGCTGATATTCTTTTTCAAATATCTCCATCCCTTCTTCACCATTTCCAGCTGTTAAAACTGTATAACCGCATTCTTTTAAAATATTTTTTGCCAACTTTAAAACTATCTCTTCATCATCTACAATTAAAATCGTACCACTGCCCTTTGCAATGGTGAACTGCTGATTTTCAACCTGTTCTTCCGATAGTGTACCCGAAAGGACAGGTAAAAATATATTAAAAGTGGAACCAAAGCCCACTTCAGAATAAACATCAATAAATCCTTTGTGCTGTAAAATTATATAATATACCATGGATAACCCCAATCCTGTTCCCCGGCCTTTTTCTTTGGTAGTAAAAAAAGGATCGAAGATTTTAGCTATTGTCCTGGAATCCATCCCAACACCAGTATCATTAATACGAATGACCCAATATTCACCTTCATGTGCTTCCGGATGCGTTTCTACAAAAAGTTTTCCAGAATGAAGCCGATCAATCGTTAGCCAGAGCTGGCCTCCCTGTTTTGCTTCTGGTGGACGCATAATAGTCATGGCATGGGACGCATTAACACAAAGATTTAAAAGAATCTGTTCAATTTGAGCAGGATCTGCCCTCACTAAAGCCGGTTTATCATAATACTCAACATGGAACTCCACACTTTTATCAATACTGGTTTTACAGATTTTGAGAACATGTTTTATACTATTATTTAAGTCAACCGGAGCAAAGGTTAACTTTTGCTTACGTGATAATGTTAATAACTGAGCAACCATATCTTTTGCTTGATAAGCAGATCGATCAATCAAATCCACATTTTCACGCATAAAATTAATATCAAAAGATACTCCATTCGTGATGTAAAATTTAATTAAGGATACAGCTCCAATAATTCCTCCTAACACATTATTAAAATCATGAACCAAACCTCCCACCAATGTACCAATGGTTTCCATTTTCTGAGCTTGTCGAAGTTGTTCATCTTTTACTTCCTGCTCAGTTACATCATCAATTTTAATAACCAGCCCTTTTTCTTGATTAATGTTTAACGGAAAAAAAGCAATATCTAAATAAAGACGATCCTCAAGGTCAAATTCTTTTTTTTCTAACCGGACTTCATTACCTGTTGTAATCACAGTCTCAGCAATGGATTTTAAATCAAAAATTAATGGTATTAAATCCCAAACATTTTGATCAATAGCTTGCTGTACAGGAATACCAGTGAATCTCGATGCCTGGAAATTCCATTCTGTTATAGTCCCATCTGCTTTTGTGGCAATCAACAGAGAAGAAATAGAGTTTTGTACATTACGCAGCAATTGTTTGGTTTTTCGAATTTCCACTTCAGTTCTTTTTCGTACCTCTATTTCATCTTTCAGGCTATCCAGTGTTTTTTTTAGCTGGATTGTCATAATATTAAAAGCACTAGCAAGTTGACCAATTTCATCCCGGGAATTTACAGGCACCCTTTCTTCAAAGTGGTCATCTAAAATGTAATGAATCGCATTCACCATAGAAACTAATGGATTTGTAATATTGCGAGAAAGAAAATAGGAAATAATTGAAGCAATTGCCAAGCTAAATATCGCAATAATTAAAAATAACAAAACAATCATCCAGGTAAGACTGGTATACCGTTGACGATCTATACCCACCCCAATAGCTGCTAAATTACCATTATTAAGTGATTTTAGATTACAAAAAGAAAAATAATAAGCACTAGAATTAATTTTTAATTGATATTGCTTGCCTTTTTCATCAATAATATTATCACTTATCAAATCTTTAGGAAATTGAAACTGATATTCTTTCACTTCACCTTCACTATATAAAAATGGATACCGATTACGTAATAATAAGACAGGCTGTTCTACATTGGCTTTTATTTCTTGAATTAAACTTCTAGACTGATAAAGTCCATTCTGATACTCAAAAATATACCCGGCAATAAAAACCCCAGTAATTCCTTTGCATATGAATATATTGGAACAATACTCACAATAGAAAGGGGATTATTTTGAGTAATATCCTCTATTACCAATATTTTATGAGCAGTAATTTCTGTCAAAAAAGTCAAGACTCCTTTTTCCTGAACATTCATCAGGACTTGTTCTGAGAAAAATCTCTGGTCTGGTGGAGTAAAATAAAGGTCATTGCCAGATACCAGTAATTTTCCTTCTGTATCAATGATCGATAAAAAGGTCAATTTTTCACTATTCTTTATCTGACTAAGATGAAAATGAACGGGTTGATATAGTAAGAGTTCCAGGTTCAAAATTACCAGATTATCATTTGCTTTTGAAAGGGCAACCCGTTCGATTTCCTGTAATTTTTTATTGTACAATAAACGAGCAGTATTAATTTTATCGATTAAAATATTATCAATAGTATTTGAAGTATAATAAAAGAAAAATAGAATAGAAAATAGCAAAGAAATAAATAAGGTTACACAAACTACACCAATAAATGCAGTCAGTAATTTTGGATGAAGCTTAAGATGATTAAGAGACTTTTTTATATTCATGTTAATTAATATCTACCTGGTTTATAGAGAAAATCACACTAATAAAAACCAGTACAGATAGAGTGATTGCTCTCTATCCTTCACACTCACTGGCTAATTCTCTAAACATCCATTGATTAATTGCCGTTAGTGATTTATTAGGAACTGTACTAATTATATTATATGTCAATTTTTTATTTTTTGAAACTCTTTAAGTATTTTTTCGGCTGATAAAAGGATAGCAGTTAATAGTGGTGAAATTATTTTTTAAAATTTATTTTTTAGAACTTAGTATTTCGGCTATAGAATTTGCGAAATACTGATTTTCTTCATCTGAACATATCGTAAAGCGGAAGTATTTGCGACTAATATAGTCATCTCCAGGAACAGATGAGACTATTATTCCATACTTTTCTAATTTTTCCTGAATTTCAATACTACTGAGGTGTTTGCAGCCTATCATCATAATATTGGTCTCTGAGGGAATGTAGTCTAAATCCCTTATTTTTTCTAATTTTT
This sequence comes from Spirochaetota bacterium, assembly GCA_022361115.1. GTDB lineage: Bacteria > Spirochaetota > GWE2-31-10 > GWE2-31-10 > GWE2-31-10 > JAKSBL01. The sequence continues at coordinate 7,713 of JAKSBL010000594.1, forward strand.
GAATGAGTTTCTGCTTCCGTTTATAATTCACTTTTCTTACTTCATCTAAATATTCCTGATTGTTTAAGGCATGATAAACCATATCAAATGAAAATTGTGTAATTGGAAAATAAGGACAATGGAGTTTTAATGCATTGAAAATATCTCTATCAGATGTCATGGCATAGCCAACCCGTAGATTAGCTAATCCATAAGCTTTGGAAAATGTTCTTAAAACAATGACATTGTTATATTCTTTTAAAAATTTTGAAGCAGAATTAACTTCATAAGTATGATCTTTAAATTCACCATATGCTTCATCTATAACAATAAAACAGAAATGATTTGCTGCCTCGTGAATGATTTCCTCAATGGTGTTGTCTGGTAGAGATAGACCAGTAGGGTTGTTGGGATTGGCAATCCAGATTAATTTGGGTTTTAATTTATCCAGAGTATCTCGGTAATCATGAAGTGTCCGCCGGGTCCATTGAAATTTATCTTTTTCTTCCAGGTGAAGTTGGATAGTAATGGCACCCATTCTCTGAGAATACTCTTCAAAAAGAAAAAAAGAAGGATTATTGACTACAACACGATCATTTAACTCTAAAAAAGTTGAAGCAATCATGATCAGCATTTGATCTAAACCTGCAGAAAGGAGAATATCATCAGGACAGATACCATGAAGCTCTGCTATCTTTTGTCGCAGTTTATAACAGACAAATTCCGGATATTGGCCTAAATACTCTCTTTTATTGATCGTATTTAAATAATCTGTTAATTGATCCACCACTCCTTGATGACACCCATCACTGTTTTCTCCTAAATCAAAACGGTAAATTTTATCTAATTGATACTCTTTTTTTACCTTTTCCAGTCTCTCGGCAAGACTGACCTCTTTTTTTACATATCCTCCTATTCCTTCATATAGTGCCCGCTGGGTTCCCAGATTAAAAAAAGTCCGAGTCTTGATAATCTTATTCATTTCACTATCTCCAGCATTGTCGAAACACCTGTTTCAATTAACGTTTTCATGGGCATGGCCAGAATTTCATCCAATTGCTCCTGAGTTATACCTCGGTCTAAATTACCATTAAATTTACCATTTGTAGAATTGTAGTGCCAGATAAGATCAATACCGGAATCAAACTGAAAGGGCAGCATACCACAGATAAATCCATCAGTAATGCGAGAAGCAAATTGATCTGCCAGGTCACTCATTCCTAATTTTTTTAAAGTTTTAATGTGGGCTGTTTGCATTTGAGGTAAATATTCTAGTTGATTAAAACCTCCCAAAACACAGTATCCACCAATAAAAGTAGTCATTAAATAATGAAAAAAATTCGATAGTCTAATTTTATTTTCATCCAATGATTCAATAATATCTTCTTTATTTAGGCTAAGAGTTAAATCCTTACCAACTAAAGTATTATCATCGGAACAATAAAGGGGAAAAATATTTTTTTTTGCTGATATTCCCCAGAAAAAATGAGTTCCACTGTGTTTACTCCAACAACTCTGTATCCCTTGAAAATTTTTTAATACTAAATTTCTTACCGAAGAATCAAAGAGAATTTTAGCAATAAGAGAATTATCTTTACTGATTTCTTCTTTGAAAATATTTTTTACAATTTGATTAGACTGAATATAAATAATATCTGGTATCGAATCTCTCAAATTTTTTGAAAAATAATATTTCCATATTTTAAAATTCAAATATGACAATTGATCTGAAAACTGACCATAATTTTCAGAAGACTTATCAAAATTTAAACCTTCATAAAATAAGTGATCTAAAAATTTTTTTTCTTCAGAAGTAATGTTTAGGCTTTTAAAATTGAGTACGATATCATCAATCGTTTTATTAGAACCTGTATTTACTACACTATTTATTAAATGAACAGGTATGGTTGATTCCTTCTTATTAAAAAAATTAAATTTTTGATTTTTAAAGTAAAACCCCCGGGGAAAAGAAATATTTTTTAATGGGATATCACCTGTTGCTAATACAACTATATATGGAAGATTCAGTTTTCTAATGATATGATAGAATAGTATATTTGAGTTATATAATAATTTATAATTTAGCAATCCATGATGATCAGCAACAGAAATAAGAGGATAATTTTTTAATTGCGTTGATAATATATCAGTTGAAAATCGATTTTTTAGTATCCTGGAGGCTTTGTTAAGTATTTCTTTTTGAATTTGACTCTCGGTAACTTCATACTTACACTTACCAGATATTTTTTCTATATAATCTGAATACAAATCACTGGAATAGTAAATCTCTTTTATTTTCAAATTACTATTAAAAAAAGAATTTAGATCACTCACAAATGAATCCTCATAAGAGGCTTTTACAAAAATGCTAAAAATGAGGTTCTTGCATCTCTAGTAACAGATAAACTCACTTTTACCATAGTTCGTTGCATTTTTGCAAGAACCTCATGAATTAAAAAAATTAATTTTGTCCGATATAATCACCATCGTAATTAAGATATATTTTATAAGCAGCACTGACTACTTCTTCTGGTATAGGCAAGTTGATGCTTTCAGCCCGCATTTTATTTAATACAATATTAAATTTTCTTGGATACTCCCACTTCATTTCACTGATATCTTCACCTTGTAAAACTTTGATCCCTTTATCTGCGAGTTGTTGTCCAATATCATACCAAACTACACATGCTCCCATTGCTGCTGCATTTCTAACCACAGACTCATCATAAGTGATATGTGGAGTATATTTAATATTCTTGATTAAAAATTCAGGAAGCATTCGGGTCATATCGACAGGATTACCATTTTTATCTACTCTTGATGAAATACCGGGAATAATAAAATATCCTCCCCCCTTTACATCATATTTTTTTAAGAGTTCAAATTCTTCTTCATAAGATTTTATTCTAAAAAAACCAACTAATTCGACTCCCTCTTCTTTGCATGCTTTAATCATTTCACTTTCGTACCAATCATTTAAAGGACCAACAGCATCCCATGAATAAGAAACAACTTTGTTAAATTTTGGATCTACCCTTTTCATTAATTTAATTGGAGAATTAAATTGTAAAAAAACACCTACTCCTGTAATATTACCACCAGGTTTTTCCCAACTATTAATAATACCAGATTTTTCAGGTATACAATTCTCAGAAACAAATTTAAAGTCAGGCAATCGGTGTACTATTTTCTTATCTACAAATATAGCAGGACTATTTATATTACAAATTAATTCAGGTTTCATTTGCTCTATCTTTTCAACAACTTCATCAACCCTGTCTCCTTCAATGGATTTTCGATCATCAGTCATCATTACATATAAAATTGGGTATTCACCTTTTGCACCATAACTAGCTAGTAATTCATCCATCCTTTTAGTAAAGCCTTCAACCACATCATCAAAACTATCTCTTGGTACTTTGCCATCATAGACAATAGGTATTTGATAAGTTTTTCCAGATATGATCATACCCTCAGTATCTTCACCTGTCTTAGCTTGTTCAGACGAATCTTTTTTACAAGTGTTTAATATCACTAATACAAAAAGAACTATCATTATCAGGGACTTTTTCATAATATCACTCCATTAACAACATTTAGAAATGAATAAAAACTGACAACGTCAGTCATGAAAACAAACTTGTTTAATTTCAAACAGAATTTGATATAAGTTAATTATAATTGAGTTTGCTAAAATTTTATACTTTTTCTTTTTTGAAAATTAAATCAAATATATTACTATTAATTAATAACCCGAATGAAATAAAAAAAATTCCCAAAAGAAATCGAAAAGTCATTTGCTCACTTAAAAATATATAACTCAATAATAGGGTTGTTGGAATTTTAAAATAGGTAGTTACACTGGCTTTTGTTGCTGAAACAAATTTAATCCCATAAGTCAGTAAGACTTGAGCCAAAAACACCAATAATCCCATTAATAATAAATGAATAAAATTTTTAATATCCAGTTTTACCAATTCATCAAATATAAAAGGGAGTAAAACAAGTCCAAAAAGACAAACAGATAAATAAACTATAATAGAATTATTGTGTTTTCTAAGTATTTTGACAAAAAAAACAGCAACAGCAGCGGATATACTGGAGCCAATGGCAATAAAATCACCAGTCATTTTGTAATTACTACCATCATACATAACAAATAAAACTCCAGTAATACAAAATATTAAACTGATAACATTTGATCGAGTGATTGGTTCTTTAAAGGCTAAAAAGCTTATAAGTAGTACAAAAATTGGAAATGTATTAGTCAATAAGCTAGCTCGTCCGCTACTGGACAACTGTATGGATATATAAAACAAACAAATTGTTAAAACACCTAATCCACCACGCAATAGCCAGATTTTCATATTGATAATTTGGATTGGTTTTTTAATTATCAATATTGTCATCAAACATAGCAATAAGCCAGAAGCAAATTGAAAAAAAGCAATA
>JAKSBL010000694.1 GCA_022361115.1 Spirochaetota bacterium
ATGCCTGCCCGGTTGAAGCAATTTCATCCCCAGAGAAACATACAGGATTTCAACAAGAGAAAAAAAATCTTCCGATTTTATACGGACGATTATTAATTTTACCAGTTTTATTGATAGGTTCTGCAATTGGAGGTTATTATTTATCCATCCCCGTCTCTTTGATCAATAAAGATGTCCGGCTTTACTATCAAATTCAACAAACAAAAAACCTACCCGAAGAGTCCCAGCCGGTTGAGGTAACAACTTTTCTGGCTGGAAAAGAAACAGTTCCTCAGCTGGAAAAAAAAGCAGCACACATTCAAAAAAAAATGCAGCTTGGAGTTCCCATATTTCTCTTGTTTTTTATCTTTATTGTCTGGTTCAGGCTTTTTTCTTTAGAAAGAACAGAATTCAGAAGGCAATATGGACAAAAATACCATAAAATTCAACAAGAATCCTGCATTAATTGCGGCAGATGTTTTGCTTTTTGTCCCGTTAGCAGGCAGAAAAAACGGGAGTCTGCTTCATGACAGCAAAACAGATAGCTCTTTTTTTGATGATTATCCGTCAGATCAAAAAAATGTCTCTCATTATTGCTTTCTTAATCAGTGTTCTGTTTTTGATAAACTTCATTCAGGTAAAACTTGTTCATCCTCAAGAATCACCACAATTAGAACAAATGATCAACCAATATCAAGATAACAATGGAAATAACCAATTAGCAGAAAATATTCAAGCCTTGGATTTAATCGCACGTAAAGCCTGGTTTAACTGGCAGTGGCAGGTTTATACATTTGGAATCATTCTACTGATTTGTCTATTGCTCTTTTTCTCCACCAGTCAGTTGCTCATTATTATGGCTAAAACAAATCCCCAGGTAAACTTTCAAACTCAAAAGAAAAAAAACACTATCAACCAGGCTTCTCTTTATTATTCCTTTTTCGTACTCTTTTTTTTAAGTACCTTTTTCATTATCTGGTTAACGAACCAAGACTTTATCGCTTCCCCGCTTTCCAGAACCAGGGTAAAACCCTTAAAAACAGTAGCAAAAAACCTTTTGCAAAAAAACTGGATCGCATTTCGCGGTTATCATAGCCAGGGTATTGGTTATGAGCAAAATCCGCCTTTCAACTGGGATGCAGAGTCTAATAAAAATATTCTCTGGAAAATTCCTCTTCCCAAACCAGGATTTAGTTCTCCAATTATTTTTAAAAATCGAGTCTTTTTGACCGGAGGCGATAAAGAAAGCAGGAATATCTATTGTTTTAAAATAGAGAATGGTGAGTTACTCTGGGAGTATCAAATAGCTGACCTGTCTTCAGAAAACAATAATTTTCCTCAGGTAACAGAAGATACAGGTTATGCAGCAGCAACAATGACTACCAATGGAGTATATGTTTATGCTATTTTTTCAACAGGTATCTTAATCTGTCTCGATTTTTCCGGTAAATTAATTTGGCAGCGGGATTTAGGTGTTCCGGATAATCATTACGGACACTCCTCTTCACTACTAACATATGAAGACCAACTTCTCGTTCAACTGGATGATAATAGTAATGCCCGCCTACTGTCATACCATGCTGGCAGCGGCAATCTGAAGTGGGAAGTTAAACGGGATGTCATTGCTTCCTGGTCTTCTCCTGTGTTGGTTGAATATGAGGAGAAACCTCTGATTTTGGTGAGTGCAGATCCCTATGCGGCTGCTTATCAAATTAATGATGGAACTGAGCTATTTGCCATTGAATGTATGTTTGGAGAAATTGGCGCATCTGCAGCTTATGCCGATGGGATTGGCTATTTTGGCAATAAGTTTGCAACTTTGGCAGCTATTGACTTAAAAACCCGATCAATCATCTGGGAGTATTTTGATCAGCTGCCAGAAGTTGCCAGTTTACTGGCTACTTCTCAGTTTCTTGTCATGGCAGCCAGTAATGGTACGGTTACCTGTTTAGATGCTAAACAGGGTAAAATGATCTGGGAACAAAGTTTTTCATCTGGATTTTATTCTTCACCCATTCTAATCAATAATTTAGTGTATTTAACTGATCGACAGGGTAAAACCATTATTTTTTCATTAGGTGATTTTTTTGAACAAAAAGGAGAAGGTAATATTGGTGAACCTTGCGATGCAACTCCTGCTTTTTTTGATGACAAAATACTAATACGAGGGTATCAACATCTCTTCTGCATCAACCAATAAACAGAATATAAAACCTGATCCATTAAAAGGGAAACATCAAAATCCTGAAGATTTCTTACAACAATTATTAAAAGATGATAAAAGTTCTACACAAGATGTTATTCCGATGTTATTAGCTGTTCAAAAACATTTTCATTACATTCCAGAATCTGCTTTAACCTTTATCAGTAAAAAATCAGGTATCTCTTTAACTGATTTATCTGGAATCACAACTTTTTACAAAGGGTTACGTCTCAAACCAGCAGGAGAGCATACTATAAGAGTGTGTACCGGCACTGCCTGTCATATAAAAGGGGCAGAAAAAATTATTTCATCCTTCAGAAAGGCATTAAAAATACCCGAAGGCCAAGATACTGATAAAGAACATTTATTTACATTAGAAGAAGCAGCTTGTCTGGGCTGTTGTATGTTAGCACCTGCTGTTCAGATTGATTATAAAATATACGGGCAAGTGCAGCCAGAAGAGGTAACAGCGATCATTACTGATTTTCTTCAAGGGATGGATCAAAAACAAACCGCTAAAACTTTGTCTCCTCCCCGATCCGGCAAGAATGGGGAAATACGAATGTGCCTCTGCACCAGTTGTCAAGCTGCTGGACAACAAAATATCTATGATTCACTTCTGGATCTGATCTCCCTTTACCACTTACCAGTAATGCTAAAAACAGTTGGTTGTAGTGGTGATAGTTTTCAAGCCCCTTTAATAGAATTAATAGATTTATCCGGGAAATCATTTCACTATACAAATTTAGATGTAACTCAATTATTAAGTATTTTAAACCAACACTTTTTTCCAGCACATCCATTAAATAAAATAAAATATCTTGGTGATTCATTCCTGGATAAATGGATAATTTCTAATACATTATCCAATCAATCAGCCTTTTCAACCAAAAATGACCTTTATTTTCAAATGCAAAATTCCATTATAACTCAATTTCAAGGAAAACTTTCTCCTCTCAGTATTGCAGATTATCAACAAGCCGGAGGTTTTCAGGCTTTTTCAAAGTGCTTAACTGCTTTGTCTCCAGCTGATGTGTTAAAACAGGTAAAATTAAGTAAATTGAGAGGCCGTGGTGGCGGTGGTTTTTCTACAGCTTTAAAATGGGAAGCAGTAAGAGAGCAAAAACAAACTAAGAAGTATTTAATTTGTAATGCTGATGAAGGAGATCCCGGCGCCTTTATGGACAGAATGATATTAGAGTCATTTCCATTTCGTGTAATTGAGGGAATTTTGATTGCTGCTTACACCATTGGGATTCATCATGGTTTTATTTATATCAGACAGGAGTACCCACTGGCAATTCAGATTATGAAAAAAGCCATTGAGATATGCCAACAAAATCAGATACTTGAGAATAATATTCTTAACAGTCATTTCGATTTTCACTTAGAGATTGTTCAAGGTGCCGGAGCTTTTATTTGTGGTGAAGAATCTGCACTGATTCATTCTTTGGAAGGAAAAAGAGCCAGCCCTCATTATCGTCCTCCGTATCCATCTGAAAAAGGACTGCTGAATTACCCAACTCTGGTTAATAATGTAGAAACATTTGCTTCCCTACCCTGGATTATTCAACAGGGAAGCAGTAGTTTTACCAAAATCGGGACAAGTGAGAGTACAGGGACAAAAGTTTTTGCTCTGACTGGAAAAGTTAAAAAAGGCGGATTGATTGAAGTCCCTATGGGCATAACGATTGAACAAATAGTCTTTGATATTGGCGGTGGGATACAGGGAGATAAAAAATTTAAAGCTGTACAAATTGGAGGCCCTTCGGGAGGTTGCTTGCCGGCTCATCTTGGACATCTGTCAATTGATTATGATGATCTACTGCAATATGGAACAATGATGGGTTCTGGTGGAATTATTGTACTGAATGAAGATGATTGCCTGGTTGATCTGGCTAGATATTACACTCAGTTTACCATGAAAGAATCCTGTGGAAAATGTACCTTTTGTCGTATTGGTTTAAAACAACTACTATTGATTCAGGAAAATATCTGCTCCGGAAAAGCTAAACAAAAAAATTTAGATCAATTGGAAACTCTCAGTTTACAAATACAGAAAGCCAGTCTTTGCGGGCTGGGAAAAACTGCTCCCAATCCAGTGCTGTCATCATTAAAATATTTTAAAGAAGAATATTCAGCCCATTTAGCTGGACATTGTCCAGCTGGCAAGTGTACAGCATTAATTTGTTATGAAATTACTGATCATTGTATAGGATGCACCCTTTGTTATCAAAATTGTCCAGCAGATGCTATTGCTTCCATTCCCTACCAAAAACATAGAATTATTAAAGATAAATGCATCAAATGCGGAACTTGTAAACAAGTGTGTCAGTTTCAGTCAGTTGAGGTAAAAATCTGTGAATAAAGATAAAATAACAGTTGCTATTGATAACGAAAAATTTTCTACATATGATCACCTGACTATCTTACAAGCTTGTGAACAAATCGGAAAAAAAATCCCAACTTTATGTTATCTAAAAAATCATTCTCCCCATACAACTTGTATGGTTTGTCTGGTGAAAATCAAGGGGAGCACTAACCTTCATCCAGCTTGTACAACCAGATTAATGACTGGAATGGATATTGTTACTTTTGATGAAGAGATCAGACTGGCCAGACAAACTGCACTTCAACTTTTATTAGCCAATCATTTAGGAGATTGTGAAGCCCCCTGTCAGCGAGCCTGCCCGGTTGACTATCCCATACCTAACATTTTTAAATTTATAAAACAACAAGAATTGAAAAAAGCAGGATTGTTGCTCAACTATTTTAAGCAGCATAAAACCTTGTATTGTTTAACCTGTAAAGCTCCCTGTATAAAAGCTTGTCGGGTGAAAATGTTAAACAAAACTTTAAGAATTCCAGCTATTTTAAAGATTCTTCACAATAATTACCAGGATAACCATATAAAAAGAAAGAGTAACAGAAAAATTTTCCATTCTGCTTTTCATTCTACTATTGGAAGAATGTCTCAGCAAGAGCTGCAAACTAGTTATTCACAACACATAAAGGAAACAGTATCTGAAAAAAAAGAACTAACAGACCTGAATTCTTTGTTTAATGAGGTAAGTATCTGCCTCCAATGTCAATGTAGTAAACCATTCACCTGTAAATTAAGAACCCTGGGAGCTGCATATCATTGTCTGCCTTATTATTTTCCAAAAGTCAAAGATAAAATTATCATTAAAAAAGCACTATTTCCTCAACTTTATTATGAACCTGGTAAATGTATTCATTGTGGAATTTGTATTGACTTAATAAAAAGTGCTAATTTGTCAGAAGGCTTAACCTTTATGAACAATAGTTTTAATATAACCCTTTCCAGAGTCAGCATGCAGCAAAACGACCATTTACCGGATGAAGTACTCAAAGGATTAGTTCAAAATTGCCCAACTGGTGCTTTCTATAAAAAAAAAGATGGATAGATGACTTACCGGCATATATTTTTAATCTTTAAATAATTATTCTCCAGTGTTTTTTTCATGAATGAGAGAATAGACTAATTGTGACAACTGTTCCATGGTAAAAGGTTTGGGAAGAAATTCTCTTACTCCCTGATTCAAAACTTCAGTTAATCTTTCATCCTCTTTAAATCCAGAAGTCACAATTGCTTTGATTTTTGGATTTGTTTGCTGCATTGCAATAAAAGCCTCTTTACCAGATAATTTCGGCATAACCATATCCAGTAAAACCAGATCAATTTGTTGAAACTGGTTATTATAAATATGAACTGCTTCTTCTCCATTTTCAGCAGTAATCACTTCATATCCGCATTCTTCTAAAATATTTTGTGCAGTCAGGCGCATGACTTCCTCATCATCCACAACTAAAACCCGACCATGACCTACAGGAATTTGATACTTCTTTTTATACTCCTCCTCATTAAACTGGCCCTCAAAAATGGGTAAATGGACTTTTATGGTGGTTCCAATCCCTTTTTCAGAATATATATCAGTAAATCCATTATGTTGCTTGACAATGTTATAAACCATTGTCATACCTAAACCAGTTCCTTTACCTTTTCCTTTGGTAGTAAAAAAAGGATCAAAAACCAGTGAAGCGGTATGAGCATCCATTCCAACACCAGTATCCCTTACAGATAACAGCCAGTAATCTTTATCAATAGCATCCGGATGGGTACTCGTAAAATGTTCATCAATTTGAGTTTTTTCCAGCCCTACGACTAATTGTCCCCCCGGTAATTCTGAATCTGATCGCATTATCGTCATTGCATGAGAAGCATTAACACAAAGATTTAACAGCATTTGTTCCAACTGTGTCGGAGAGGCACAAACCATGGCTTTCTCAAAATAATAAATAGGCTGCAACTCAACAGATTTATCAAAAGTATTTTTGCATATTTTCATCACATGCTTGATTGTTGTATTTAAATCTACAGAAACATAGTTCACTTCATGTTTGCGGGAAAGGGTCAACAACTGGTTTACAATATCAGTAGCTCTTTCTCCAGAATTTTCCATAGTCTGGATATAATTTCTTAGTTCCTTGCTATTTACCATATCTTTCTTATCAGTTATAAAACGTAACAGCGAAAGGGTGCCAATAATTCCACCCAGGACATTATTAAAATCATGAGCTAAGCCACCAGCCAGGGTACCAACGGTTTCCATTTTTTGTGCTTGTCTGAGTTGTAGTTCTTTTTTTTCAATTTCAGTGATATCATCAATTTTAATAACCATACCAGAATTTATTTCATCCGATAAAGGGAAAAGAGTAATTGAATAGAAGCGGCTGCTGGTAATATCAAATTGCTCACGATGAAATTCTAAACGGCGATTATTGTGCATTACCTGACTTTGAAAGTGCTTAAACCTGGCCATATAGGGCAGCAGTTTCCAAAGATTTTTCCCAATAGCTTCTCTAAAATTGATTCCGCTGTATTGACTGATCGATTTGTTCCAATGGGTAATACCCCCTTTTTCATCAATCACTATTAACATGGAAGGAATAGACTTTAAGATATTGTTTAAAAACTGCTTAGTATTTCGAAGTTCTGATTCTATTTTTATTCTTCTTCTGGATTCAACTGCGAAAGAAACAGATTTATAGAAATAATAGAGATAAATAAATAAAACAATTACCAGTAAAATGATTATACCCAGAAATTTGTTTCGAAAAAGATATAAATCTTTTAAAATATCCTTTTCCGGTGCATAAAAAATCATTGACCAGAAGGTATTGCCTAAGTCAATTTTTTTATAAACAGCAAGATGCTTCACCAAGCGATTGTTGAGCGCATTTTTAAACCGGGCACTACCTTCTTCGCCATTTTGCATTTTTAATAAAACAGTATTAAAAGGGTTATTACTTTTAAAGATCTGATTAATCTTCAAGCCGACAAACTCGTTTTCTGGAGCAAACAGAATGGTACCTTCTTCACTAATCAGCAGAACATTTGATAAACTTCCTTGTTTTACAGTTTTAAGTAATTGATGAGAAATCACATTAAAGGGGATCAATACAGTAATACAGCCAGTATATTTTTCATTTAAAAAGACGGGTTCTGCATAAGCTATAGTATGATAACCCTGAACAGCTTTGAAAACATCACTAACTACTGGTTTATGAGAATTGATAATATAGCGGTTATGTCTCTGATAAGCAACATTTTTGCCGATTACACTTTCATTATATGGATAGGTATAAGCAATCACCCCATGCTCATTGATTCGGGTTATGCCATTTATGACATCTGAATGATTTTTGAAATAATTCTCAATAGAAACTTTGCCTGGTTCATCAAAATTTTTGATATGATTGTCCTGCGCTAAAAACTGCATGGAATTTGAAAAATTTCTAAAAACATTCTGGATACTGCTGACTGTTTGTTCGGTTAGAATATTTTGCTGTTTGAAATACTGATTGATTGTTTGAATAACAACTTCATTATAAGCAGTAAAAAAGAGGTAGGTTCCAACAAAAATAATAACTATAAAAATTGCAATATTTCGAATCTGCTTCATGTATCAGTATTTCAGTATTTTAATATTTCAATAAGTATTCTCTGTTATTTATTATATAAGAAAATTTTTTTGAAATAAAGAGAAGATTAAATAAAATAAGTATTGTCAACTATTCAATGAAGAAATAGGAGCTAAAAATCACTAATAGCTAATTTTCATTTTGACATTAACTAAATTATTCTTTAAAATATAATTATTCTAGATTAATTTTTTTATTGATGAGAGATAACGGAAGAGGTTTAGCATGAATAACCAAATACCGGTAATGATTGTGGATGATTGCCCGGAAGACTGTGAAGTATTAGAAATTGCCTTTCATAAGTATAACTTTCATCAACCTTTAATTTTTATAGATAATGGAACCGATGCTATCGATTATTTAAAAAAAGAAGGAAAATACAAAACTAAAAATTATCCTTTACCAGGCATGATTTTACTGGATCTTAATCTTCCAGGTATTGATGGGAGAAAAATTCTGAAAATGATAAAAAATGATTCAGTACTAAAAACCATTCCAGTTATTATCTTTACTTCTTCAAATGAAGAAAAAGACATTATCAAATGTTATGAACTAGGGGCAAATAGTTATATACAGAAACCAATTGATATTAATGAATTGTACAAAATTATCAAAACCATAATTGACTATTGGTTTTCTGCAGTTATACTCATTTCTTAGAAAAATGAGGAAAGTGTTGGCTTTAAGATTACTATTTTAGGGTTCTTGAATATTTTTTTTAATAAAACATGAATTCAAATATTTTGGATTGGTTTCATTTTTCCTTTTGTGATTTTATAATATGAAGTTTTTACTGAGTAAATACAAAAACAAGTCAACCAACTTTATTATTGTCAATCTGTTTTCCTGCTTAATTATTATAATAATATTTCTATCATTTTTTTTCTATACAATTACTCATACCATCAAAACGGTAAAAGAACAAATTCATTTACAAAATCTAGCAAAAACACAAGAAGTTGCCGGTATTCTTAATGATAAAATAATCTCATATTTCAAATTATTTGAGACATTTACTAAAACGGAAAGTATTCCCTCTCTATTGCAGCAAATACAAACTAATAACTTAGCAGCAAACCATAAAAATACTGTACGAAATCAACTAAATCAGTATTTAGCTGATCAATTCAGTGAGTATCATAAAAGTTCTTTTTTTACTGAGGTTATTCTGGCTGATCATCAGGGAAAGGTGATAGCATTTTTAGGACCACTGGAAACAAAAAATATTTCTCAATTACAAGACTGGCAGACTGCTCGTAAACAGCCATTTTTCCACGGATCACCTAAAAATCATCCTTTAACAAAGCAGCTCCATCTCCCTGTTTTTATTAAAATAAAGAACTCAGATTTAATTGGATTTCTCTATATTAAAATAAACTTAAATCGTGTTATTGAAGAAACCATCAGAAAAAGCATATCAGACAAAGAAGTAAAATTTATTTTGCTTAACATAAAGAATTTGCATTTTTATCCCTATGAAGAAGAACTTTTTCAAACACAGGAAAACATTCAAAAAATTACTTCTCACATGCAAAATAATAAAAGCTGGTTTATCTTCAATAAAGCGACCTTTATTTCTTTTGATTCTGTACTACAAAATTCCCGGATGTCAAACAGCAGCTTCTATTTGTTAATGAAGCAAAACCTGGATAGTTTGTATTCACCCATTAGGGGTCTAAAAACAACCCTCTTCTCAACGGTTTTTTTATTTTGCTCATTGCTTTTATTTATTTTGATTAGTAATATTTTTCAAATCAGATTTTTTGTTCAAGATAAAATAAAAACTCTCAGTCGGTTTTCTGAAAAAGAAAAACGATTTAATACAAGTTTTAGTCAATCTCCTCTTGCTTTAATAGAGTTCAATTATCATACTATAAAAGAATATTTACAGGATTTAAAAAAAAGAGGTTTTGAGAATATTTTTCAATATCTTGAAACCCACCCCACAGAACTTCAAGAAAAAATAAAAAAAATTAAAATCATTGATCTTAACAACCAAACTTTAGCTTTATTTGAATCTAACAATAAGCAGGAAGTGATCGATTATTTAGAAAAAAGCCTTAGTACAATCTATATGGAATTAATCAAAAAAATCCTCTCTTCCATAGGGAATAAACCACGAACTTTTCAACAAGAGATACAAATTATTACACTAAAAAATAAAAAGATTCCAGTTTTTCTGGATCTAAAAATTGTTTCCGATAAATCCGATAAAAAGGAAGAGCTCTCAAGATTGATTATTACCCTTTATAATATTTCTCAATTAAAAAAATTTGAACAAAAATTTAAGGACAATCATGATTTTTTCAATTCCATATTTAATAGAACGGATCAAGCTTTACTGGTGATTAAAATCATTGATGGCATTGATTTTCAGGTTGCTGCCATGAATGATGCTGCTGAAAAAAAAACAGGGGTTTTATTTAATGATATCCAGGAACTGAATTTATCTCAATTAGCACCAAAATACCTGATGCATAAAAAAATAGATCCTATGCTCAGCAGGTATAATAAATGTTTAAAACTTCAAAGAACCATTCTCTATAAAGAACGAACAAAGTATAATGGACAAGTAAACTGGTGGTATTGCCGAATTACTCCTTTAGTGGATGAACAGGGTAAGGTTTACCGTATTATTGATAGTTCAATCAATATTAATACTTTAAAAAAAGCTGAACTAAAATTAAAAAAATATACTAAAAAATTAAAACTGTCTAATGAAGAATTAGATGATTTTGTTTACATCGCTTCTCATGATTTAAAAGAACCTTTACGAGGTATAGCAAATTATGCAGCATTATTAGAAGAAAATTATAGCCATATAATGGATCCTAATGGTAAAAAAAAGTTAAATACTCTTATCTATCTATCACAAAGGATGAATGGTTTCATTAATGATTTATTAGAATATTCCAGACTAAATCGTCAAAACCTGATATTTCAGTTAGAAGATATTAATCTTATTTTAGATGAAGTCTGGACAATTTTAAGAGCCTCACACATGTTGACTAATGTTAAATTAATCATTCCTAAAAAACTACCTCAAATTTATTGTGACCGTATTAAACTCACTCAAGTTTTCCAAAATTTATTATCAAATGCCATAAAATATAATGATAAAGAAGAAATCAAAATCAAAGTTGGTTTTTACCTGATTAGAAAGAAAAAAAAGCAATTCCTTTTTTATATCAAAGATAACGGAATCGGAATTACAGAAAACCAGCAAATCCAAATATTCAAAATCTTTAAACGGCTCCATAAAAGAGATGAATATGGAGGAGGAACAGGTGCTGGACTGACTATTGTAAAAAAAATTATAGAAAGACATAATGGTAAAATCTGGGTAGAATCAAAGTTAGGAAAAGGAACTACTTTTTTCTTTACCATCGGAGAGAAACCATTGTAAAAAAATAATTTGAGCTTTTTATTAAAATAGATGATATACTTTTAAAAAAGTAATAGTTATCTTAAGCTCTTGATATTTGTAAATGGATGGGTTATTCATAATTCAGCGGTTCATGCGGAGATTCGATGTCATCAAATATTTTGTATATTTCAGCAGATAATGAAAACAATAAGATTACCATTAATTATTTAAAAAAAAAGTTTGATTTAAATGTCATCCATTATCAAAGTGATTTAGAAAAACATTTAATGGATCATCAATATGATGCAGTTATACTAGATTATGATCATCATGAAAATCGGGCTATCGAATTATGTAAAAAAATAAAATTATTAAATCCTGAAATTGCCAGTGTTCTTTTAACCAGTATTGATTATAAAAGTATTGCCAAATCCTTAATCAATCATGGAATTGACGAATATATCATCAAAAGAAACAATAATAATAAAAAAGAAATCGCCTTTCATTTATTTACCTTTCTGGAAAAAAAAGAATTAGAACACCGTTATAAAGTATTAATCAAAGCGATACCTGATACAATGATGACTGTTAATTCATCAGGTATCATAAAAGAATATAAAGAGGGGATTGAACCATTTATTATTGATACCCAAAATCAATCACCCATTAATATGCACCTCTCTGATTTACCTTTAACACAAGAAATAACTAATATCTGCCGATCTAAAATAAAAAAGGTCTTACAAACCAATCAAGTTCAAATTTTTAATATCGAATTTCATAAAAGCCACTATGAATTCCGAATTATAAAATTAAACAAAGCAGAAGCTTTAATTATCATCCGTGATATCACAGTCAGTCAAAAAAGCGAAGCAAAGATAAAGGAATATATGAAAGCCTTAGAGTCCAGCAATAAAGAGTTAGATGATTTTGCTTACATCGCCTCTCATGATTTAAAAGAACCATTAAGAGGGATTACGAATTATTCACAATTATTAAAAAGCAAATATCATCTCAAAGTGGATGAAAAGGGCAATATGTATCTGGAATCTCTGATTCGTCTGTCAAATCGCATGAAAAACCTTATTGAATCCTTACTCCATTATTCAAGATTAGGTAAACAAAAACTCTCACTTGAGAAATGTTGCAGCAAAATTATCGTTGAAGAAGCGATTGAGTCCCTTCTCTACTTAATTAAAAAAGGGGATGTGCAAATTATTGTCAGTGATTCCCTACCTGAAATTATTTGTGATAATTATCAGATGCATGAAGTTTTTACAAACCTCATCACCAATGCAATTAAATATAATGATCAACCTCTGAAAAAAATTGAAATTGGTTATGAGGCCAGCCAAAAACACCCCACTTTTTACATTAAAGACAATGGTATTGGAATAAAAAATGATCATCAAAATACAGTTTTTAAAATTTTTTGTCGTCTTCATAGTAGAAATGATTATGGAGGCGGAATAGGAGCAGGTTTAACCATTGTAAAAAAAATTATTGAAAGACATCAGGGTAAAATCTGGTTTGATTCCGTTGAAAATGAAGGGACGACTTTTTATTTTACTCTAGGTTTAAAGGATATATAAAAGGACATTTTATGGATTTGAAAAAAGTGAATATTCTCATCATAGAGGATAACGAAGATGATCAATTATTTATTGAAGAACTTATGATAATTCTACAAAATAAAAAAGATATCGATATAAAAATAAATCTCCTTTTTGCAGACAGCGTCAAAAACGGAAAAAAAATACTTGCCAAAAAACCGGACATCTCAGTCATCCTGCTGGATCTCAATTTACCAAAAACAAAAGGCTTTGCAACAATTGAAGCCATTGAAGAACTGATTCCCTTGTATCCTGTTATCATTCTTTCATCAATAGATGATCGCAGGATTGCTGAAAAAGCTGTTCAGAGCGGAATACAGAATTATATTACTAAAGAAGATCTAAATGAAGAATTTTTATTGAGAACGATTGAATTTGCCCAGGAAAGGTATAAAATCATCAAGGAAAAAGAGGAACTCATCCTGAATTTAGAGAATGCCTTACAGGAAGTAAAACATCTATCCGGTTTATTGCCCATCTGTGCCTGTTGTAAGAAAATAAAAAACCATGAAGGAGGCTGGCAAGAACTAGAAGAATATATAGAATCCCAGAGTCCGGCAGAAGTTTCTCATAGCATTTGTCCGGAATGTTTAAACAAATTTGAAGAGGATTAATTCAGCAAAAAAATCAATTTATTTCTTTTTTTCCTCTTCCAAACTTTTTACCAGGTGATTAAATGCGTCTCCTCTGGCAAATTCGTTTTCAAAAAGGCCAAAACTGGTACAACCAGGAGAAAACAGTATGGTTGACTCTTTAGCAAAAGTCTTTGCATCTTTTACAGCCTGTAAAAATAAATACTCCAGAGAATCACTTTCAATATAATCATTTGTATTTAAATATTGTTTTAGCTTTTCTGTTCCATCACCCTTTAGAAGATAAATTCCTTCAGGGATCTGAACGGATTTTTTAATAATAGAAAAATCCAAATTTTTATCATTTCCCCCTGCAATCCAAAATACAGGCCCTTTAATCGACTGAATTGCAATAGAGGCAGCGTCAGGTATAGTGGCAGTAGTATCATTAATAAAAGTTATCCCTTGCCACTCTCTGATCCTCTCCATTCGATAAGGTACCCCTTGAAAAGATCGTATCCCTTTTCGAATGGATATCGGTTCAATCCCAGCTAAATAAGCAAATGCACCAGCTACTAAAATATTCTGTCTGGCATGTAACCCTGGAATTTTAATATTTTTTTCTTTAAAAAGTTCAATCCTGGATTTATTTTTATTGTTTAAGATCGCAGTATCATTTTGAAAATAAATATCACTTTCAGTGTTTTGTAAATCATAATAATATTTTTTTGCCTGGCTTTTAACTTTTTTTGGCTGTAAAAAAATATCGGTTTCAGGTAAAATTAAAAACTCACCTTTTGTTTGATGATGGGTGATCACTAATTTATCTTCTACATACTGTTCCATGGAGTGATAATAATTTTGGTGATCTTTAAGAATATTGGTAATAGCTGCTCCGGCAAAATGAAAATTCTTGTCTCTTATATCTCTTAATTGCCAGCTGGATAACTCTAAAATCACTTTACTTTCAAAATCTAATTTATCACAAAAAGTTAAAGGAGAAATGGTAATATTTCCTCCTAAAAAAGCATTATCTGTATGTGTACGAAAAATCTCATAAATAGTCGATACAACCGTTGATTTACCTTTGCTGCCTGTTACAGCATAGACTGGACAAGGTGCAATTTCCAGAAAAATAGCAATATCTGTTGTTATTTCTCCCCCTTTTTCCCTGGTACATTGTAAAAATTTATTTTCAGGAGGAACACCCGGCCCTTTTACAACCAGATCTGCTTCTTCAAAATCTTTAGTCCGATGTTCACCCAGGACATATTGTATGCTGTCCTGATATTTTTGAAGAATAAGGATAGAAGAATTGAGCTGTTCTTCCGTTTTTAAATCAGTTATTAATACCTTAAATCCATTTTTCAAAAAAAATTCAGCAGTTCCAACTCCCCCTCTATTTAATCCTAACCCTTGAATCAATATTTTGGGATTACTTGTTCTTTGTGTAATTCTTGAAAAAAAAGATTTAGAATTTTTTCTATTCATTATTATTTTCCTAAAAAGTATTTCATCAGATACATGCGGCTTTAACAAAACAGCAATGCTACGGCATTTACCACCAGTAATTATTATTCACAAAGCTATTTTTACAAACACCTCCAGTATAAACTAATTTAACATAAAATGGTGAAAATGTTTTCGTTATATTTCACTAAAAGGGTTTTACATTTTACTAAAACTACTTTATAATAGACTGAAGTAAGACACTTATCGTTATTTCTAAAGGTATTTTTACCAATACCTTTCTATAAAACCGATAACCAGGATCTCATTAATGTTTTATAAAAATCCCATCCCTTCATATATATACAGAGATAATCCAAATATCAAGAAAATTATTAAAAAAATTAAAAAAAGCAGAAAGGTTATCATTTTAGGACATTTAGAACCTGATGGAGATTGTATTGGTGCCCAATTAGCTCTAACTCTTGGATTAAAGAAGATGGGCAAAAAGGTAACCCCAGTCAATTGCGGCCCTTTTTTTCATTGTTCTGTTAAAAAGTATCAAAGCCAATTTGATGAAACGATTACTGATGATTACGATTTAGCTATTTTGGTGGATACTTCTTCTCAAGATAGAATTGGTTTAGCAGAAAAAAATCTTGACTTTACTAAAACCATTATTATTGATCATCATCCTACCAATAACAGCCTGGGTGTAATCAATTGGATCAATCCGGATTTTATTTCTTCATGTGAAATGGTTTATTTAATCTTAAATAAATTAAAGCTCCTTGAAAATCATCCAGATATTTGTCAGCATCTTTTAAACGGAATTCTCTTTGATAACGGCTACTATCAACATATACGAATTAACAAATATTTCTCAGTCTTAGCCTCTTATCATCTTATTTCATTTGGAGCCAATCCTCGCACATCTTACAAAGAGATGTTTATCAATAGTAATATCAATACAGAACATTTATTTGCAAAAGTAATCAGCCGAACAAAAGCAAGCCACTCAGGCAAAGTATTGTGGACTTATATCACTGAAGAAGACAAAGAGGTATTTGCTGCTGATTTTGACTCTATGAAAATATTTAAAGAATTGATGAATGTAGAAGATGTCAAAATTTTTGTTTTCTTTAAAATTGATTCTGACAATAAAAAAGTAAATATTAGTTTTCGCTCGACAGATGATATTGATATTTCAAAAGTTGCTCAAGTTTTTGGGGGAGGCGGTCATAAAGTTGCTGCAGGTGCTTCTGCTGAAGGTGAATTTGAAGAAATAAAAACAAAAGTTTTTTCAGAAATAGATGTTTTCTTCAGGTAACTATATCTTTAATTAACCATATCTTTAATCAAAATTTCGTTTTAAAAAAGTATTTTTATCAATACCACACAACACTTCTGTCCATATCTTTGGCAGCAATAGTTTTTTTAATCAAATATAATGATTAACCTAAAAAAAAGAAAAATGGATTGCTGATTTGATTTATTTTTTGCTATACTTTTTTAAAACTCTATTTCTTTGTTATTAATAAAATTGTTATTGAGTAAAACAAATTGAAAAAAATATTCACCAACTCTCATCAATTACAAAGTCATTCCTTGTTTCAACTTGATGGACCAGATTATTTCCACTTAGCTCGTGTTTTAAGGGTAAAAAAGGGAGATCAATTTATTATTGGAAACCCGAGTGCAAAGGAATACCGGTCAGTTATTGCAGCAATTAATAGTTCAACCATTACTTTTTCCATTCAAGAGGAAATAAGACGCACTAAAAACTATCAGATAACTTTATTTTTTAGTCTATTAAAAG
>JAKSBL010000133.1 GCA_022361115.1 Spirochaetota bacterium
AATGAGTTCAGTAATGTCATCTATCCGAAAAACAATCCCCTTTTGGCCTTCAGAAGTTAATGGATAGACATAAATATTGAAATATTTTTCAATATCACCAATTTGCTGATCCAAAAACTCTTTTGATACACTTGATTCAAGGCTTTTGAAGGAGACATACTTATAGGAAGATAATAATGGAAATAAATTCCACAAATTGTTCCCTAAAGCATCAGAAGTGTCAATTCCAGTTAACATTACTGCTGCCTGATTCCATTGTGTAATCACACTATTTTCGTCAATAGCAATCAACACAGAAGGCATAGATTCAATGATACTGGATAATAACCTCTTTATTTGATTGATTTCTATATCTCTCTTATTAATTTGGCTAAGCATATTATTAATATCATTTGTCAAACTGCCAATTTCATCAGCAGAATGAATCTCTAATTGTAAATCGTAAGAATTGGTTCTTGAGATTTCTTTGGTATAATTAGTGATTTTCATAACAGGTTTCAGGATAAGTTTATTGATAGAAAAAAATAGCGCAATAATAATCATGGGAACGCTGATAAAAAAAGAGAGCAATCCATTGCGGGTGTAAGTCCTAATTACATGATAAAGACTACTTGTTGTGTAAAAAAGTTCACAATAGCCAACATGACTTTCATCATAACGAATATCAACTTTAATACTCTGAATTGATTTATTGTTTTTTGGTATTTCATAAGGCTGATCAATGACTTGATAGGTGACCTCTTTTTCACTCAGTATTTTAATCTCACCCGCATAAAAGCCATAAGATGTATAGATATTGATAGCTACAAATAAGTCATTACTTAAAATAGATTTGTTTAAATTTGTGATAGACTTTTTATCATAATACCAGAGTGAATTGGAATAGCTATATTCAATACTTTGAGAAATAGCAGAAAGTTCTTCTTCCATATTTTTTTTTAAATTATTGGTATGAAAGTAATTAAAAAGCAAAACTGACACACCATTTACAATAGCAACCGTGATGATCAGTATAAGAACAAATTTAGATGTTATTCGTTTTTTGAAAAAAGATATCATATATTATTATAATTTAGCATTATTTTTCTAAATAACTATTTTATTAATCCCTCAGATATAATATGATATAATTATAAAATAATTCAGTATAATTGGAGAAAAATGATGAATAAATTTGAAAAAATTCTAGAAAATCAATTACTGGCAGCCCTCTCTACTTTAATGCAATGTATAAATAATTGTCCGGATAATGAATGGCAGCAAACTCATGGTGATTCGCCTTACTCTCAAGTTGTTTTTCATACTCTTTTTTATACTGACTATTACTTAGAAAGAACTGAAGAAACCTTTAAAGATCAACCATTTCACCTAAATAACAAGGAGCTCTTTAAAGATTATGAAGAACTCGAAGACAGAATACCTAAACACCTTTATACAAAAGAAGAATGTCATCTTTATCTAAAACATTGCGTTGACAAATGTAAAACACAATTGCCTCAAGAAGATACTGAGCTCTTAAATGGCCCCTCCGGTTTTTCACACAAACCGGATATAAACCGAGCAGAAATTCATATATACAATACCAGACACATTCAGCACCATGCAGCTCAATTAGGATTGAGGGTTCAAAAAATTATTAACAAAGAACTTCAATGGGTTAGTAGTGGTTGGAAGGAGATTATATGAAAGAAATTGATCAAAATTTTCAGTATTTCCAAAAAAAATATGGCTCTATTTATTCGGCCTACGAAAACTTTGGCAAAATGGTTCATCAGCAAGGAGGCCCTTTACCTGAAAAAACCAGATGGCTCATTAAAATAGCAATTTCTGCCGCCAGTGAATATTCCTTTGCTTTAAGAACTCATATTAAGAAAGCAATGGACAATGGTTGTACAAGAGAAGAAATTGAACATGCTATTTTACTTATAGCTCCCAGTACAGGTTTTCCCAAAATGATGGAAGCTATCATGATTTTAAGAGAAGAATTAGGGGATTAATAAGATTTTTTCTTGATTTTTTTATAAATGGGATCTATAATCTTACCAAACAAAACATTAAAAAAGTGAGTTATTCTTGAACGGATTTATTCAGCTTTTCAAAGCAGCAATCTCTCTGCCCAATTTGCCCTATACAATTTTATTGGGAGTCATGCTGTTATACTGGTTTTCTGTAATCTTAGGTTTTTTTGATATAAAGTCACTGGATTTTGATGCAGACACAGATATTGACTTAGATGTGGATGTAGAAATGGATCTGGAAGCAGATGTAGATGTTGAAACAGATGCAGATCCAGGCGGGAGTGGTATTCATTTTTTCAGTTCAATATTAAATATGCATAAGGTTCCGATTTCTGTCTGGTTTAGTGTTTTCATCCCTGTAGCCTGGGCTTGTTCCATTATGCTGAATGCAACTCTGGATGTAGTCAGCGGAAACCTCATTCATAATTTTTTCAGGCTGATTTTAGGATTTATTATCATTGTCCCCTTAGCAGCACTGGTTTCAAGAACAGTTTCCATACCTCTATCTAAATTATTTACCTATAAAAAATCGACTTCTGCCTCAGACATGATCCATAAAATTTGTATGATTACCTCTACAAAAGTGACTCCAACTTTTGGTACTGCTGAATTTAAAACTGACGAAGGAACTCCTATTATCCTCAATGTCCGGGGGCAAAAGCAAAATGATTTAACAAAAGGTAGTCAAGCAGTCATTACCAAGTATGATAAGGAGACCAACACCTATCAGGTAATTCCTTTTCAAACTAATGATGATCAAAATAATTTATAAAAAATATTTTAGCAAACATAAATCAACAATGATAATTATTAATCCTACCTTGATCTTATCAAGGTTAAAAAATGAAAAAAATAAATTTATAATAAAACTTTAAAAAAGGATGGATCCCGTGGAAACAATATTATCTTTATTCGGCAATGTAGTTATTGCATTTATAGTTCTCTTCATTTTATTTGTGCTATTTATAGCATTTTTAATCACAAGATTTTTGAAAAAAGTAGAACCAGGCAAAGCTTTAATTATTGTTAGTCCAAGAAAAATGAATGTATTTTTTACAGGAGCTATGGTTTTTCCTGTTATTCATCGGGCTGAAATTATGGACATATCTACCAAAACCATTATTGTGGAAAGACGAGGCAAAGACGGTTTGGTCTGTAAGGATAATATTCGGGCAGATATTTCTGTTAATTTCTACCTAAGAGTCAACCCAACAAAAGAGGATGTAACTCAAGTTGCTCAGAGTATTGGGGTAAGCAGGGCCAGTACAGAAGAAACCTTAAACGAACTTTTCCAGGCCAAATTTTCTGAAGCCTTGAAAACAGTAGGGAAACAACTCGAATTTGAAGACCTTTTTCAAGAGAGAACGACCTTTAAAGAACGTATCATCGAAACTATTGGCCAAAACCTGAATGGTTACAGCCTGGAAGATACAGCTATTGATTATCTGGAACAAACTCCATTAGAACACCTGGATGAGAATAATATTTTAGACTCTGAAGGAATTCGTAAAATTACTGAAATTACTTTAACAAAAAAAGAAATTGTAGAAAAAAGGACTACAGAAACCAGAGAAAGAATTCTGGAACTAGAAAGGCAGCGAATGGAAGCTGAAGCAAAGCAAAAAAGCGAAATCTCCATTATCCAGTCAAAAGAAGAAGCTGAAGCTTTAAAAGTAAAAGAAGAAGAACGGTTAAAATCTGAAAATGCCCGGATTACTTCAGATGAGCAAATTGGTATTGCTGAAGTCAATAAACAACGGATGATTGAAGTTGCAGAAAAGAACAAAGAACGGGAACTGGCAGTAGAAAATGAACGGGTAGATAAAGACCGCAGTTTAGAACAAACAGAAAAAGAAAAACTGGTTGCCCTAGCAACTATCGAAAAAGACCGGGTTGTGGAAGAAGAAAAAAAAAGTATTGCAGATATTGTCCGTCAAAGGGTTGCAGTAGAACGGTCAGTAGCTATTGAAGAAGAAGAAACTCTTAATACTCGAGCATTCTCTGATGCTGAGCGACAGAAAAAGGTAGCCATAACCTTAGCAGAAAAAGATGCAGAAAGCCAGTTTTTACAGGAAATCAAGAGCGCTGAAGCAAAAGAACGATCTGCCATGCACCTGGCCAAAGAAAAAGAAATCACAGCTAAAGTTGATATGGAAACTTCTAGTAAATTTGCTGAATCCAAGGAAACTCTTGCCAAAGGAATCATTGCGGAAGAATCTGCCAAAGGTTTAGCCCTGGTTAAAGTACAGGAAGCAGAAGCAAATGCCATTATTAAAAAAGGTGAAGCCGATGCAAAAGCCTTAGAATATAAACTTTTAGTCGAAGCAAAAGGTATCCAGGAAAAAGGAAAATCTGAAGCTGATACTCTCTCCCTGAAATATAATGCTGAAGCCAAAGGAATTGAAGAAAAAGCCAATGCCATGAAAAAACTGGATAATGTTGGCCGGGATCATGAAGAATTTAAACTTCGCCTGTCTCTGGAAGAAAAACTGGGCATGGAAAATATCCTGCTCCAGAAAGAAATTACCATGGCTCAAGCAGAAGTATTGGCAAAAGCATTACAAAATGCCAATATTGATATTGTAGGAGGCGAGTCCACTTTTTTTGACCAGATTACTTCTTCCATTGTTAATGGTAAAGCAATGTCAAAATATGTAGAAAATAATAATCCTCTCCTGGAAATCAAAGACGCCTTTTTAGCAAAAGGTGAAGACAATCTGGTGAACCGGATCAAATCACTGGTTTCAGAAACAGGAATTTCCAGTGAAGCAATCAAAAACCTGACTGTCTCTGGTTTAATGACCAAACTCATTGCTAAATCCAAAGACAACCAGCAACTTAAAGAAAAGATTGAAAAAATTGATAAAGTTATCAAAGCCATCGGTATTGATCACATGAAAATCGAAAATATATTGTCATAAAGGGCTCATGTAAAAAGGTTTTTTAATGAACCCCCATAAGACTGAATTCAAACAAACACGGATTGCGCGGATTTTAGGGATTTACATTTATTACCGGTACTTAATCTTAAGCTTTTTATAGATTTAAAATATTTCCGTGTAAATCTCGTCAATCCGTGTTCATCCTGTCTAATTTCTTAAACAACAAAGGATTAGATATGGCCCAAAAAGATACTACAAATCCCGCAGATTCAGCCAATACTTCAGAAGAACTCAAATCTGGCAGTTACGAAGTTATTCAACGACGGCTTCATAAAATGGGAGATGAACTCTTTTCCCGCATGGAAAAGCTAAATGCCAAACGAAAAGAAACATTTGGTGCATTAGATTCTCATTTTCTCGCACAAGATCGAATCATGACCGATAATAACTGTATTCCCAGAGATATGGTACCTATAGGTGATTGGTTGATTTTTGGCTATCAAGTAAATCTTGGCTTGAAGTCCACTTTAGAGATTTCTGATGTCTTTAGTGTTTATCAATTTAAGGAGGATCATTTTGAACCTGCTGACCTTTCCTTAATCAAAGACCCCAGCTTTGAAAGAGACTTAAGAGATTTATACAGTTATTATAAAAAAAGCAAATTTGCCACCTTTGACCAGGATGAATCCCGTCTACTGATGATTTTTCAGATTGGTGAAAAAATTACTGATATTCGCGCTTTTAAGTGGCAAATAAACTCTGATGGAACTCTTCGCTATATCAATAGCCGGGCAGATCATGAAGTAAAGATCCCACTTCAACAGGATTTTACCTGGAACCGAACAACAAGAGAAAATCATATTGCCGGCCTTCATCCTCATGTATCTATTGAGGATCGAATATTTGTAGAATGTATTAATGGTGATTTAACCATAAAGATCGAAAATAATACAGATATAGGAGCAGGTATCTATTCAGAGCCAGTTGAATACAAAGACCAATCGTTAGATGATGCAGAAATTTCTTATGCTGTTCTCAATCAGCTGATTCTGTTAAAAATCAAGCCTTATCGAGAAGATCAAATCCGCTATATTGTTTTTAACGAAAAAACGGAAAAAGCAGTGCGGATCGATGAAATCGGACAATGTGCAATCCGGCTTTCTGATGATGACGGAATCATTTTTCCCCGTGGTTATTATTTAGAAAGCGGAGAAACCAAAAAGTTTGATCTGGAAGCAGAAAACATGCGTTATCGCCAAACCTTTCAATCACCAAACGGCGAAGATGTTCTTTATATTTTTTATAATGACGATAAAGGCCAGTATATTCTTCTCCAATATAATATTATTGAGAAAAAAGTCATGCTGCCTATTTTTTGTCATGGTTTTGCTATTTATGATACAGGCAAAATGATCTTTTTTAAGAGTGATGAAGAACCCAAAAAATCCCATGCCTTACAAATTTGGCAAACCCCTTTTGCCAAAGAGAATTTAATCCAACTTGACCAATCATCCTATCTGGTCAGAATCGGCAACAAAGACCTGGTTAAAGGGATAGCAGATATCCGGGCATTATTTAAACTGATTAAAACAGAAAAAGTATTTTTAGGATTATACCACCAGATTGTCAAACGCTCTGCAAAGATACTGGATTTTTATCATTGGCTTGACCATGAAGAAGTAGCTAATCCAAAAGAAATCGTTTTGCAGATCAATCAAATAGCAAAAAGTGCAATTGATGAATATGAAAAAGTTGTTCAAATTAAAAGCAATACTGAAAATGAACTACGCAATACTGATAAAGAAGTTAATGATCTCATCAATCAGGTTTCCGGCCGTTCTTACGATAATGCGATTGAGTATGTCCAGGCCCTGTCCAATTTAAAAATGGAACGGGGAAAGGTTATCAGTATTAAAGAACTACGGTATATTGACCAGAAAAAAGTCAATCAATTAGAAGAGTTAATAAAAGAAAATTATGAACGGATTGCTCAAAACTGCGTGGATTTTTTACTAAGAGAATCTTCACTAGAGCCTTACTATCAACAACTAAAACAACAGAAGACTGAAATCCCTCAATTAACCAAAGCAGTGGAATTAAAAGAAACCAACCAAAGACTGGATCAAATTAACGAAGATCTTAGCTTACTTATGGAACTAATTAATGAATTGAAGATCGAAGATACCTCTAAGTCCAGCCAGATCATTGAGAGTGTTTCCAAAGTTTTTTCAACTCTCAATCAAATAAAAGCAATATTTAAAAAACAATTTCAGGAAATACAAGGCAAAGAAGCTCGTATCGAATTCGCCGCCCAATTTAAGCTTGTTTCCCAGGCAGCTCTCAACTATATGGATCAGGCAGATAGTCCGGAAAAATGTGAAGAACTTTTAACAAGAATTATGATTCAATTTGAGGAGCTGGAAGGAAAGTTTACCGACTTTGATGACTTTATTGAACAGATTGGGGAAAAACGCCAGGAAGTTTATAGTGCTTTTCAAACCCGTAAAATTCAACAGGAAGAAGTCCGCAACAAAAGGTGTCAAAGCCTCTGGACCAGTGCTGAGAGAATTTTAAATGGTATAGCCAAACGAGCAAGCCAGTTTAAAAATATGAATGAACTGAATGCCTATTTTGCCAGTGATTCTTTAGTTACCAAACTGATCGATATTGTTGAAAAGCTCAATAATTTAGGTGACTCAGTTAAAGCAGAAGACATCAATAGCCGCTTAAAAAGCTTAAAACAAGAAGGTTCCCGACAATTGAAGGATAAATTAGATCTCTTTACTGAAGGAGAAAACATCATCTCTTTTGGCCAGTATCAATTTGCTGTGAATAAACAAGCAGTGGACCTCACCATGGTAAAGCGTGGGGAAGATATGTTTTATCAAATCACTGGTACAGAATTTTTTGAAAAAGTTGACGAAAAATCTTTTCTCAAAACCAGGGATTTCTGGAATCAGCCATTTATTTCTGAAAATAAGGAGATCTATCGGGCAGAATTCTTAGCCTATAAAATAATCCAGAAACTGGATACGGAAGATGACATTACTTTAAATCGTTATCTGAAGTATATGGATTTTATTGTTAAAAAAAACCAGGAAGCTCCGGATGAAGATATCACTGATACAGCCAGTTACCAAAACTTACTCCAGATCATTCAGGATCAAATGTCGGAAAGCTATACAGAAGGCTATGAAAAAGGGATCCATGACCTGGATTGTCTGAAAATCCTTTGCAAACTCTTTCCAACTTATCGGACAGTTGGAACCATGCGTTTTCATCCAACTACCCGGGCTTATGGTAGTTTATTCTGGTTTTATGCTCCTGACACAGAGCAGAAGCAGCGGTTAGCCAGTAAAATACATTCATTAGGTTTACTCAATGAAGTAACCCGGGGTGCCTTTAAACATGATCGCTATATCAATGAACTCCAGCAAATTGCTGATGATTTTTTTAAAGCTTTTGAATTTCCCATAGAAACCATTTACTTAAAACAGGCAGGAGCCTATCTTTTTGAAGAACTCTCCAGTCATATCGATAAAAAACAAGATTATTTCCCTGTAAATAAAGAAGCCTTTCGCATCTATAAAGATTTCAGAACCTTTTTAGAAAAAAAACATGCCATTACTAAATTTAATAGTGCAATCCAGTCAGTT
This sequence comes from Spirochaetota bacterium, assembly GCA_022361115.1. GTDB lineage: Bacteria > Spirochaetota > GWE2-31-10 > GWE2-31-10 > GWE2-31-10 > JAKSBL01. The sequence continues at coordinate 8,557 of JAKSBL010000133.1, forward strand.
GGTAATGATACTACCAGCCGCTTAGCGATTGTCTATGACTGGGTCAATGGATTTATTAACAAATCCAGCTGGCAGGATGAGTATTTTTTAATGGAAGCAGCCGTCTTAATTCTGGGTGAAGTACGGAATAATAAGATCGAAGGCAATCTGGATCAATCCCTTTATCGGGATGTAGATACGGCCTGTATATTAACAGGGTTATTAGGGGAGCATCCCAGGATTCAAAACAATGCATTGGAAATTGATATCAGTGACTTTCTCATCCGGCTGAATGAATACAACAGTCAACAAGTCCCACTCTATAATCAATATGTGGAACTAAAAAAAGGCTTAATCGCTAGTAAAAAAGAACAATTGCGGTTGGGAGAATACAAACCTCAAGTTATGAGCTCCTTTGTAAGAAATAAACTGATTGATGCGGTTTACCTGCCGCTGGTGGGAGCAAATTTAGCGAAACAAATCGGCTCGTATGGAGAAAAAAAACGGACCGACCTAATGGGTCTACTCCTCTTGATTTCCCCGCCTGGTTATGGAAAAACCACTCTGATGGAATATCTAGCGAATCGCCTTGGCTTAATATTCATGAAAATCAATTGTCCCGCTATTGGCCATGAAGTTACTTCTTTAGATCCTGCTCAGGCAGGGAATGCAACCGCCAAAGAAGAAGTAGAAAAATTAAATCTTGCCCTGGAAATGGGTAATAATGTAATGATTTATCTGGATGATATTCAACATACTAATCCTGAATTTTTACAAAAATTTATCTCCCTCTGTGATGCTCAGCGTAAAATCGAAGGAGTTTATAAAGAAAAAACTCGTACTTATGACCTGCGAGGAAAAAGGGTAGCTGTGGTAATGGCCGGAAATCCCTATACAGAAAGTGGAGAAAAATTTCAAATTCCTGATATGTTAACCAATCGGGCAGATGTTTATAACCTGGGAGATATACTTGGCGGATACGAAGATTTTTTTAAACTCAGCTATTTAGAGAATAGTTTAACTAGTAATCCTAACCTGGCTATTTTAGCTAGCCGCAGCCGGGATGATGTTCACCAAATGATAAAAATTGCCCAAACAGATATGATGGAAGGGATCCAGTTTACTACCAATTACTCTCAAATGGAAATTAATGAATATGTAGAATTATTTAAAAAGCTGTTTACCATTCAGTCTGTGGTTTTAAAAGTGAATGAATTGTATATCTATAGCGCTTCCCAGGATGAAGCCTTCCGAAGGGAACCCAAGTTTTTACTGCAGGGTTCTTACCGAAACATGAACCGGATGGCTGAAAAAGTTGTTGCTGTAATGAATGAAGCAGAAGTAAAGCAATTAATCCTGGATCATTACACTGACGATTCACAGGTTTTAACTAAGGGTGCAGAATTCAACCTTCTCCGATTTAAGGAGATGATGGGCTGGACAAGTGACCAGGAAAATGAGCGATTAGCCTTTATCAGAAAAACCTTTACCAAAAACAAGGCCTTAGGTAATGTTGGTGATCAGGCTGGGATTGGCCAAATTATTAGTCAGATCAATTTATTTAATGATCAGTTCAGTGAATTAATCGATGTTTTAAATAATAAAAAAAAGCTGGATCATAATTAAAAAACCAATGTGGTTAATGATTCTTATTTTGTGACCAGCCTCTTTTGTTGAACTCATTTTTTCATTCATCTAAATAGAGAATCGCTCTCCTGCTGTCATTACCTTTAAATATATCACTTCTTCAGTTATTTTTATAACTAAAAACAATTAAAGCTCAACTGCCATCATTTGTCACATTCCCGGCCTATAATCTTTGCATATCACAAACAAGGAGAAGATTATGGATCTATCTAATTACAAACTCATACCTTGGAAAGAATACAATTTATCTGATAATGGAAAATATGCTCCAATAGGCTCAAAACCGATTTTTTTTACAATGAAACATTACTATCAATCAGATATCAACCTTCTGCACCCTTATGCTATTGGTTTTGTCTTGCATGATTTAATGAAAAATGATGATAAGGTGCTGATAAGTAAAGTTCATATCTCTGATTTGTATATTAAAACATGAATAGAAAAACCGCTTTATATTGTATTCGATTCAATAGTCATAATTTATCTGCTATGAATTATTTTAAAAGCTTTACTTTAAAATTTGGTTAATCCATTCCCAGTTCAGTTTTTATTTTTGAAACTAAATCATCTGGATCCACTGGTTTCTGAATGAGTTCTTTAAATTTATAGTGTTGCAGATCAATGGTCATAGATGTTGTATCAGCTATATTGCTCATACAAAATTTTGGAATATCAGGGAAGGTGTCGTTTAATGCTTCAGCCAGTTTTAAACCAGAGTCCATTTCCTCCATCATAATATCCACAATGACTAAATCAGGACGAAATGATTTTACTTTTTCCAATCCCTGCTTGGCATTTAAGGCTGTTTCTACTTCCAGCTTTTTTGATTTAACAACCATAGCTAAAGTATCATTTAACTCCTGGTTATCATCGATAATTAGTACTTTTTTGCTCATAAAGACCTCCTTTAAATTTTCCAAAAATCAAGCCCGCCCTCTAAGACATAAAGATTTTGAAACCCTTTGTTAATCAAATATCGATATGCCTTGTAAGCACCGGCCGATGATTTACTATACAAAATAATTTTCTCATCCTCTGCAAAGGGGATTTTTTCAATTCTGATGTTTTCCAAAGGGATATTAATACTACCCGGAATTGAATCAAAAAGATGCTCATTGTGAGGAGAAAGGTCAATTAACTTAGCATCAGTTAAATTTACTAACTCATCACAGGTAATTAATCTAATAAAACCTAAGATTTTTTGTTCCAGCATTAATCCTGCCACTTGAATAATATCAATCGGATTATTAAAAAAAGGGGCATAGCCTAAGTCTATTTGCAACAAATCTTCATATTTCATATGATTTGATATTGCAAAAGCAATTAACTCAATTTTGTTCACAATACTTTCTGCACCAAAGCCCTGAGCACCTAAAATTCTATGGGAATGCTGATCAACCAGCAATTTGAAATAATTCACCCGGACATTTTCAACATAATGAGCTTTATCAAGAGCTGTTACAATAATGGATTCGATTTTAAAATGATTTTGCCTGGCATCTTCTAAGGTTAAACCTGTACGGGCAATACTATAATCAAAGATTTTACACATGATTGTACTTAAAAAACCTTTGAATTTTACCTTTTTCCCCGCAATATTATCAGCTGCAATTCTACCCATTTTAGTAGACGTTGATCCCAGTGGTAAATAATAGGATTTATTTGTTATGTAATGATAGGACTCTGCACAGTCTCCAACAGCATAGATATTAGGATCAGAAGTCTGAAGATATTCATTGACTTTGATTCCACCATTTTCTCCTATTTTAAGCTCAGCGGTTTTTGCCAGTTCTACGTTGGGTTTTACCCCAGTAGAAAGGATAACAAAATCTGTAGTTAATGATTCTGCCTGGGTTTTTATCACTAAATGCTCATTTTCTTTTTTTATTTTTAATATATTAACATTGGTAAGGATTTTAACCCCTTTACTTTTTAATATATTTTGTATTTTTAAAGCAATTTCTGTATCAAAAATACTTGACAGGATTGTATCTTTCTTTTCTAAAATGGTAACTCTAGCTCCAGATTTCATAATGGACTCAGCCGTTTCAATGCCGATTAATCCTCCGCCAATGATCATGACATCCTGAGCTGGATTATCTTGAAGGATCTTCTTAATTCTCTCTGCATCTTCAATATTATACAAAGAAAAAATTTTTTCATTTTGTATTCCTTCAATATGTGGCCGAATAGAAACCGCTCCGGTAGCTAAAACTAATTTATCATAGTGAAGATCAACCGTTGTATTTGTATCTAAATCTTGCAGAGTGACCTTTTTCTCTTCCCGATTGATTGCTGTGGCAAAAGATTTATTCAATGCTTTAATGTTTTTTATGGATTCAAAAAAGTGAACGTCTCTAATAGAATGATCAGCAGTAGTCATCAGAGCACTCTCAGAATGAACCTTTCCGCTAATATAAAACGGCAAACCACAACCGGAATAGGACAGAAATTTACTTTTTTCAATTATGGTAATGTCAATGTCTTCATTTAATCTCCTGAGACGAGCAGCTGTTTTAGGGCCTGCAGTCACACCTCCAACAATAACAACATGTTTATTCTGCCTTTTCTTTTTTTCAATAATGATATGACTGAGAGGTGCTGTTATAATAAACTCAGTTCCTTTATTGAGTTTTGATTTAATTTTTATTTTCCAATCATGATCATCAATGATTTTTTTTACAATGGATAAGCCTAATCCTGTTCCGCTTACTCCAGCTCTGTGTTTAATTGATCGATAAAATGGTTCAAAAATGTGTTCAATCTCTTCCTCTGGAATACCAAATCCAGAGTCTTTAATGATGATATCAATGATTTTTTTCTCATGGTCAATCTGGGATTTGATCAGTATTTTTTTATCTTTTTGAGAATACTTAATGGCATTTTCCAATAAGTTGGTAATCACTATCTCAAAACCAATAGCATGACACTTTAAAAAAACATTTTTTTCTAAATGAGAATCCAATATCATGAAGATATTTTTTTCAGATGCCTGGAGTTTCAGCTTATTGATAACTTTGTGTAAAATTGTTGAGATATCAATTTTAGTAAATTCTTTTTTCTGGTTTTTCTGGTAAAATTCTAAGTCCAATAGATCAATAATAACTTTTTGAGTTTCTTCACCTTTTGTTAAAGCTTTTTGAATAATCATTTTAGTTTGTTCATTGATTTCACCAGTATAGCCTTGGTTGATAGTATTTAAGAGAGTAATAATGGATGTGATGGGAGATTTTAATTGATGGGATAGCATATTGATTAAGTTACGATTATCAATAATATTCTCAATGCCAGATTCTTTTTTTTGCTCTTTACTCATAAGTTCACCATTTATCTAATGGAGAAAAATCGATTTTTTTAATAGTTTATTTTCATTATAACCACAAAAAAACATAAAAAAGCAAGATAAATATGCTTTTTTATATTTTTTTAATCTTACTCAGAGATCATGAAAAAAATGGACAGTCCTGATTTAAACATTCCTGGTTTTTTTCATGATATTGACAGCTGATCTTCTTAGTAATTGGCAGTTGTAGATCAAACTCGTCGCTCAAGAATTGAACTGCCTCTGTAATGGCTAAATATGTATCCCTTTTACAACACCGGGGACCTCCATTTTCAGCAATAACAAGAAGTGACTTTGCTGTCATTAAATTACTTTGCTGCCAGGATTTTGTGGTTAAGGGGGTTGCCTGAGTCATTAAGCTAACAAATATTCCTGTTCCGACTGCTGCTCCACAATTACCATAAAACCCACAAAATCCCCCGGGTACTTTTTCCGACCTCTTTCTAGCTTGCCCTAATAATTTTTTTTTTTCTTCTGAGCTTATTTTTTTGATATTACAAT
>JAKSBL010000290.1 GCA_022361115.1 Spirochaetota bacterium
AAATTGGATTATATTTTCTTAACGACATCGTGTCTAAAAACATAATCCAATTTTTGTCACCCTGGCAGGCTCTATCCATCAACAATTACTCCACGCTTTTAAACATCCTTAATTTGAAAAACTTTTCTCTACTTTCCAATCAGAATTTTTCTACAGCAAATTGAATGAATAAGCTTACCTCATTCGTCTAACAACTCTTATCTTCTTTCCATCCTTCACGCTTATTTGCAAATTTTACCATTTTTTTAATAGTTCCTCAAGGCCGAAGCCCTGCGGGTTGTTCCGCTGTGCTTCACAAGCCTTGACCAACTATTAAAAAAATGACTGGTGGTGCAAATCAAAAAGCGTAAAGGAGATCAAGATGAGTTTTGAGATTACCGGCATTACCAGTTATTTACAGGAGTTTTCACGACAGATGATCATTCGAGGACTGTCTAGAGAGACTCAAAAGATGTATACTTCCTGCATTAATAGGCTGTTTAAGTACTTTAAGAGAGATTTATCTGCTTTAACAGCTAAGGATCTGCAGCATTACCAGGTTCACCTGGCCAGACGGAGACGGCTTTCTGCCAGTTCTATCAACACTTATGTGAGTGCATTTCGTTTTTTCTTTTCTCATGTGATCACCAGTGATTTTAATACCAGGGAGATTCCTTTTTCCAAGAGTCCGGAGAGAGTTCCGGTTGTTTTTGATCGATTAACTGCTAAGAGGCTGTATGATTTGGCTGGATCAGCCAGGGATCGGGCATTATTTTTGTTGATGTACGGCTCTGGTTTGAGAGTTAGTGAGGTTTGCAGTTTGCGGATCAGTGATATTGACAGCTCTCTGATGCGGATTAAGGTTTTTGGCAAAGGCAGTAAGGGACGGTATGTAATTTTGAGCCAGGCTGGTTTACTGGCTTTGAGGGCTTACTGGCGATCCTGCAAGGTTAAGCCTGTGACCTGGTTGTTTTATGGTGATTCGGTGGATAAGGCGTTGTCGAGACAGGTAGTTTACAAGGTTGTTCGTGACCTTGGGAGATGTGCTGGTTTAGGATTTGAGATTTCACCGCATACACTGCGTCACAGTTTTGCCAGCCAGTTGTTGAGCGATGGTGTTGACCTGCGTAAGATTCAGCTTTTGCTGGGTCATGCGGTTTTAGAGAGTACTTCTGTTTATTTGCAGGTTAGCGGTGAGCAGTTAAGGGCTGTAGTTAGTCCTGCTGAGCATTTTTAAGGTGTTCTTTTTGGTTAAAGATGCTTTTTAGGGCGGGCATCTATTTTTTGCGGAGGGGAAAATGAAGTCAAATCAGTCGGCATAATACCGGATACCGGAAGTAGCCAGGACGGCGGTCTGGCTGTCCCGAAGGTGGGATCAAAAGGTACTTGTAAAAGATATTATTTTAAAGGGTGTTTTATTTGTCTTTCTTTTCTCACAGCCAGAACTTCGGGTATCCGGTATTATGTCGGTGCCCGAAAGGACTCGGGAACGGAACTTATTTGACGGCTTGATTTAGAGAGTGGTATTTATTGCGAAGGTTTTGCTTTTTGTTTTTGGATGGGTGGGGAGTTTTAGAGCGAGTCTTTTTGATTTAGGATATTAAAAGTTCCATAAATTCATCAATATTGATCACTTTGATATTAGGAAAATCAATATTTTTCAAAATATCAAAATGCTTATCATTGGTAACCAGGTAATCAGCATTGGCAGCAACAACACAATCGACAAATTTATTATCATCTTTGTCTTTATCTATCAATTGCCAATGGAAATATGGGGTGGTTTTATGAATAGATGGTAAGAAAATTAATGCTCTGATCACTTCTTCGGCAATATCATGTCCCATTTTTTTGGAGATTATTTCTTCATATTCCAGTAAAATATCATTTGATACTGCAATATCTATTTTATTATCTCTTATTGCCTTAAAGATAGGATAAAATTCTGATCTGTCAGATATTGAAACAAGTAATATATTGGTATCCAGAACCACTTTTAGCTTATTTTTCATCAAGCCATTTTCTCATGTCATCATTGGAAAGTTTGTTTTTATCCCAAAATTTATTAGCTTTTTCAGTGGCTTTATTAGCAAAGTATTTTCCCAAAATATCTTTAACTTCTTCCAGTTCTTTATCATCTATATCTGTAGAGTACATTTTTAAAAGTTCTTGTTGAATATTTGATAATTTTGTCATTGTAGGCATTGTGAATACCTCCTTCTATGATAAATATACACGATTTTTAATGAATTACAAGAGATTATTTTATACTGTGGTTGGTTGATTTTGTAATATTGTTTCCATTAAAGTGATTAAGATTTTTTGATGCTCTAAACTTAAAAATCTATCAGCAAAAAGTATTGTTTCTCCAAAAATACCGTCAGTAAAATTAAATTTTAACTTGTTTCCTGTTGCTAGTGCATGAATTGAGATATCTAAAATTTCAGATAATTTAATTAATTTTTCAATCGGCGGATGATTTCTAACTTCATACATTCCTAAAGTAGCTCTGCTAACACCAATTTTTTTGGCTAATTCATTTTGTGTCATTGCTCTGTAATTTCTAACCTGTTTAAGATTGGAGTTGAAATTGTCTGTCAATTCAACTTCGATCAAATCTTGTTTAATTAAAATGGAGGCATTTCTTTTGCTTCCCAGAAGTGATTTTGCTGTGTTTTCAATTGTGTTCCTGGAGTCAGAATATTCCAGAATATCCAATTGTTTTGCGAGTTTTAAGAGCTTTAAATTTCTTGGGTAATTAATATTTTCATTTGATAAAAGAAAATCAATTGAGATTTGGAATATATCTGCTAATTGAATGATATTACTAAAAGCAGGAGACATTTTTCCTGATTCATATCGGATTATTGTTATTTCTTCAACTGATAATCTATCTGCTAATTCTCTTTGAGTTAGGTTTAGGTAGTTTCTTGTATCTCTTATTTTTTTCATTTTTCCTGTTGACAAGTAGGAATATTAATGTAATGATAAGTATAGTTATTGATAACTTAAAGATTACATTTTAATTTAAATAAAAACTCGCAGTAAGCGAGTCAATCATAAAAAAAGCCTCCCTGTTTTCCAAGCCGACCAAAGCAGTAAAACAGGGAACACCTGAGGAAAACCTCATGACCATAATAGCAAAAAACCTCCCCATTTTCAATAGTTATGTGGTTTTTCCTCAGAGAAAGGAAAAATCTTGAAAACTGTTGAAACCTTTGACGTCTTTGAAGCCAGTTATTATTTATCTGCTGGCAAATGTATCTTAGAGCGTGTCGAAGTCACCACAGAAAACAGTAAAAAGCTTTGTAAAGTTGTAGTCTCTGGTGATGACCTCCCCCTTTTACAGAAAAACTATCTTCATGGAGAGGCGGTGACCAATGTTTTTGACTTTCGCAGAACCTACCAGCATTTAATGAAATTATTGAGTTTTACCAAACGGGAAGCAGCCCGAGCCGAGAGAGAATCAGAGTTAAACAAGGACAGCCAGGAGGTAACACCATGAGCAAAACCATTATCATAGCCGTAGCCAATCAAAAAGGAGGTGTGGGAAAAACAACCACCACCAGAGAATTAGGTTTTTATCTTCATTTTTTAGGTTTTAATGTGCTGTTTATTGACTGTGACCAGCAGGGCAACCTAACCAAAGGTGTATATAATGATGACACTAAAGGGTTATATGATGCAATGACTGGAACTGATTACCGGATCATTCATGTTGATGATAAACTGTTTCTTTTACCTGGAGAATCCCGCCTGGCCAGTTTAGAAAAAAGTCTTTTAGCTGAGGTTGATGTTTACACCAGAATGAAAGATACTTTTTTAGATTTAAAAGAAGATTATGATTTTATATTGATCGACTGTCCTCCCTCTTTAGGAGTTTTGACTATCAACTCCTTGGTATTTGCCGATTATGTGATTGTTCCTGTTTATCCAGCTTTATACTCTCTGCAGGGAACCAATGACTTACTGGAAACCATCCGTAAAGTACAGATAAATTACAATCAGGATTTGAAATTCTTAGGATTTAATGTTAACCGTTATGACCCCCGAGCTTTGATTACCCGTGCTATTGTGCAGGAACTCACTAACTCTTTTGGTGATAAAGTCTTTGCCAGCAAACTAATCGGTTCAACAAAAATTGTTGAGGAAGCGATCAATTGTCAGTGCGGTATTGTTCAGATGCGGAAATCAAAAATCAAAGACCAGGTGATAGCTTTAGGAAGGGAGGTATTAAACCGTCTGGGGGTTGCTAATGAGCAAAACACCTAAACCCAGGCCTGTTCTTGCCGGATCCACTTTAAAAGTAGACTTATTTCGTGAGATTGAGAAAGATGCTGTAAAAAGGCAGGTTGATATTGTATCTTTGTTTAAATATTTTGGAGTGAAGTTAAAAAAGGTTGGTTCCTCTTATCAGGGTTTATGTCCCTGGCATGATGATACGAATCCCAGCTTGTCGGTATCTCCTGGGGGCCAGAACAGTTTCTTTAAATGTTTTGGCTGCGGCAAGAGCGGTGATGTTTTTACTCTGGTTGAGCTGATGAGGGGTTATGACTTTAAAGGGGCCATGGATTTTTTAAGCAAATGGAGCAATAATGAGCCAGCCGGAGAAGTAAAAGGTAAACCAAAAAAGGTAAAAGATGAACCTTTAAAGATTGTTATTGATGATCCAGACAAAGAGAATGTCGGAGCAGTTGAAGTGCTGGACAAGGCACCGGAGATCACTTTAACCCAGATAGCAGAGTATTACCAGAAATGTTTAAATGAAAAAGCTTTGAGTTACCTAAAATCAAGAGGTTTTACTGACCTTGAGCTGATCCGACGCTTTAAGATTGGCTTCTCTGACGGGTCACTGATAGAGAAATTGAGCGACAACCAGCAAGAAAGTCTTGCTAAAACCGGACTACTAAAGAAAAGCAAAGAAAACGGCTACTTTGAAGCCTTTGGTGATCACATAGTTTTTCCCATTACAGATGAAACTGGTCAGGTTGTCGAACTTTACGGCCGTAGTATTGCAGGTAAATCCAAGTATCCTCACCTTTATCAAACAGGCGGCCACAAAGGGATTTTTAATTACAAAGCAGCAAAAGTCTATGATGAAATTATATTAACCGAAAGCATTATTGATGCACTCTCTCTGATCCAGCCAGGTTTGGCTAATACCACAGCCTGCTTTGGGACAAATGGTTTTACAGAGCATCACTTAAAAGCTTTGAAAGAAGGCAATGTCAAGAGGGTTATCATAGCCTTTGATAATGATGAAGCAGGACAGAAAGCCAGTGAGAAGTTAAAAAATGAGCTTTTACCCGAAGGTTTTGAGGTAAAAATCATTTCTCCTATTAGTTTTAAGGATTGGAACGAGTCTTTAGTAGCTGGCATATCAAAATCAGAGATTGAAAAATTAATCAGTGAAGCTCAAAGTCATAAACAGGCAGAAGAAAAAAAAGATTTCATCCACAAAAGAGAAAACAAACTGGACATCTTTATTTTAGGCGGTATCACCTACAAACTGGCAGGGGTAAAAGAAATCTTTGTCATCAATTTAAAGGTGAACATTACTGCAGAGATCCCAGGTGATTTTTTTGTTGATTCAGTTGATCTTTGTTCTTACCGGTCCAGAATGGTTTTTTCTAACAACCTGTCAGAAAGGTTTGCAGTAGAACCAAAGAGGATTGAAAACCACCTGTTAAAAATATTAAAATTCTTAGAAGAACAAAGACAGAAGATCTTAAATCCTGATGAAGAAACAGCAGATTTAACAGAAGAAGAAAAAGAGACAGGCCTGGCTTTCTTAAAAAGCCCTGACCTTTTTGATTTGATTGTGGAGGACATGACTACTCTTGGTTATGTTGGTGAGGATTTAAACAAACAGCTAATTTATCTTTGTGCTACCAGCCGGTTAATGGATGACCCAATCAGTGTTTTGATTGTCTCAGAGTCAGCCAGTGGAAAAAGTTACCTCACTGATACGGTAAAAAAGCTAATCCCTCCTGACCAGGTGATCTCCATAACCAGTTTGTCTGACCAGGCCTTAAACTATTTAGATGATTTAGAACATAAGTTTTTGGTGTTTGGCGAAGCGATCCACAATGATATTATTGAGCATCAAATCAGGGAAATGCTGTCCAGTAAGGAACTAACCCGATTAGTTACCATGAAAGACGAGAAAACCGGCAATATGGTAAGCAAGATGATCAAAAAAAAAGTGATATCCTCTAATGTCATGAGTACGACTAATTACCGGATCAATCCAGAAAATGCCAGCCGTTACTTTTTAGTTAGCGCTGATGAGTCAGAAGAACAAACCAGAAGGATTCACCAGGCACAAAGAAGCAAGTACAGCCTGGAGAGCCACTACAAGAAACTGGATAAAATACCTGGCATCATTGCCAAGCATCATGCCGCCCAAAGGCTTTTAAAGCCAGTAATGATTACCAACCCTTTTGCACCTTTGCTTGATTTCCCAGTTACTTTAATGCGCTTACGGCGTGACCATGACCGTTTTATTGACCTGATTGCTTCTGTTTGTTTTCTACGTCAGTATCAGAAAGAAATTAAAACTGATGGAAATATCAGTTATATCGAATGTGACTTGGAAGATTACACTATTGCTTACCAGATTATGATCCATGGTGTTTTATCCAGCACTTTAGCTGACCTGCCGGCCAGTGCAAATGAATTGTATGAAGCTTTAAGAGAGCTGTCCAGAGAGGCAGGAGAAGAAAAAGAAGTTAAAACCAATGAAGTGACCTTTACTCAAAGGGATATCAGAGAAAAAACCGGTTTTGGCCACACCTGGGTAAAGACTCATTTAAAACTGCTGGTTGATTATGAGTATGTGGAACTGGTCAGAGGCGGAAGCGGGCGTACCAGAGGATTTTACCGGATCAAAGAAGATGAAGGGATTAGCCAAATGAATCTGTCTATGATACCTGCACCAAAAGAGATGAAAGAAAAACTGTAAAAACTACAATCTGGTCAAACTGGTTTAAACTGGTCGCTGACCAGATTTGAGGTAAAAAACAGGTTGTATTATCTCTACAAGGTGCTTTAAGCTTGTTTTTCCAATCTGGTCGCTAGATTTGGGAGGGAGAGACAGGTAATTTTACAAAGCAAAATACAAGGCAGCGAAGCGGAGACCTTTAAAGATTACTTTATATTTGCCCTGCAGAAAAAACTTTAAAGACAGAGGGAAAGGACAGTAGTTATGCTGTTTGTGTTTAGGTTTTCAATATCACTTTTTTTGCAGGGCTTTTTTTAACATTCCTTGTACTGGTCGTGCACAGCAAAGCTGCTTACTGCTCGTACATGTCGGCTGCATACACGAGCAACAAATTACATAGTAATTTGTGACCAGTGCAACCCTTTAAAGTTACTGTCGATGTCTATCGGTGATAACCGATGAAACAGAGCAGTAACTTTAAAGGCCCCCAAAGAAGAGGAACGAACAATGACCGAACAATCAAAAGAAAAAGTCATAAATTATCTAGCCTACTTAGAAAAAACCTTTCAGGCAAAGCATTTAAAGAAAACCAGGAAACAGGGAGTTAGTCAGCTTTTAAAATACATGGAAGAAAAAAACATCTCAGACTTTAAACAGCTCCCCCCTTGCTTTACTTTATATTTCAAAGATTATTTAGAAAAACAGGGATTAACCAAGAGTACCCGTAAATCTTACTTAGAAAGGGTCAGACTCTTTCTTTTTTATCTGGCAGATGAAAAATATATTGATAAAAATGTCCTGGCCACACCTGAAAAAGAATTTCACCCATACTTTTATCAGTATTTTACCTTTTTGGAAAAAGAAAAAGACTGCTCTGGTAATGCTTTAGAAAACAAAAAGTCAGGATTAAAAAGGTTTATGCTTTATGTTCATGAAAAAAATATCACTGATTTTAACTGCTTTGATTTAAGGTATGCCGCTGATTTAAAAGAGTATTTTAAAACACACAGGTTTAATGAAAAGACAATACGTAACCGGATAAACAGGGTAAAACTCTTTTTTAAGTATCTTGAAAACAAAGGTTTGATAAGGGTAAATCCCTTTGTACAAACCAGTCAAAAACAATATCCTGATCTATTTGAAAGCTGTTTAAACAATCACTTAAGATACATGAGGGTCAAGAATGACAAGAATATCAAACACAGAGAGTTTGGTGTTACTCAATTTTATGATTACCTGCTGGATAAGGGAGATGAGAGTTTAATCATTAACTACGGCCAGGCAGAAGATTACAAGAGCTATTTAGCTGAAATCAAAAATTGTGACGGCAACTTTTATCACAGAAGCACAATCAATTTAAAAATCGGATATTTAAAAAGCTTTTACTCCTATTTGCAGAAAAAAGGGATTGTCTATGCTAACCCTTTTGAGGAAATCATGAGCATTAAAAAAACCTCTCACCTTCCTAAAAACATTGCTAAAGAAGATGAGGCAGACAAGCTGTTTTCTGCTTTGCCTCTCTTAAATGAAATGGATTTAATTGTCTATTTGGCTTGTGAGGTTCTTTACTCCTGTGGTTTGAGAGTTTCAGAAGTAGAAAGAATTAAAAAAGAAGATATTCTGTTTAAAAAAGGTTTGCTGAAAGTAATTGATATTAAAACTAAAGTAGAAAGGCTGGTGCCGGTTAATGATTACTGTCTTGATTTACTAAGGTGTTATTTAAAAAATGTGCATCCTCATTTAAAAGCAGGATTTTTTCTTTTTCCTCAGTATACAGGGAGTACCTCTTTTATGGGGCTGTTAAACAGAAACATAAGCAGGGCTTGTTTAAAAGCAAAAGTTAAGAAACTGACAACCCACAGTTTCCGCCACTCAATGGCCACTCATATGTTAAACCGAGGTGCAGCTTTAAGAGAAGTCCAGGCAATCTTAGGGCACAAAAAAATCCGGACAACAGAACTTTATACCCGTGTATCCAAAGAGGATTTAAAACAGGCATTAAAAAAGAATCATCCAAGAGAAAGGCTGTTGTATTATGAGTCTGAGTCTGACAAAAGCAAAACAGATCTACCTTCAATACCTAAAAGTAAACCAGTACAGAGAAAGTACCATAAAAAGGAGTCTGTACGACTTGGATAGAAGTTTTAAGTATTTTTATGGTTTAGGTGTTACTGATTTAAGGGATTTGAAAGAAGAACACATCCTTTCTCTTATGGAATATTTAGATCAGCTAAGAACCAGCAAAGGAAAAGAGTTAAAATCTCAGTCAAAGAGTAGAATTATCTATTTGCTGGGAGTGCTTTTTCGCTACCTGGTCAACAGAGATTATCTGTTAATCAATCCATTTATCCAATTAGAAATCAATTTTGAAAAACAGGTCAGTTTAAAAAGTGCTATGGAAAGAGAAGAAGTGAACACTTTTTTAGACAGCATTTGTTTAGACAGTGGGATTAAAATCAGAGACAGAGCAATTTTTGAAACCCTTTATTTCAATGGCATGCGATCAGGTGAACTCTGTAACCTAAAGGTTAGCAATATTGATTTTGGCAATAAAGAGATCTTGATTGAAGAAGGTAAAGGAGGCAAAGACAGAATAGTCCCTCTTGGCCAGTCTTGCCAAGGTTTTATCAAGCTTTGGATGAAGGGAATGAGAAAGTTTTTTTTAAAAGGCAAAAAGGATCGAGGTTATTTGTTTGTCAGTATTTATGGCGGCAAGTTAAACACCAGTGCTGTTTCCAACCGGTTTAACAAGTATTTATCTGACTGCGGGATTGAAGTATCTAAATATACAGTCCACTCTTTACGCCACAGTTGTGCAACTCACTTGCTGGAAAATGGTGTTGATATCCGTTATGTTCAAGAACTGCTCGGTCATAGTTCGGTTGAAACAACAGTGGGCTATACAAAGTTATTTGTGGATAGTTTGAAGAAGATTTACAAGAAATATCACCCTAGAGAGAATGAGTTGTTTAAGGAGATGACTGATAAGCAGAGAAAATCGATTATTGATATTGGTAAGAGATTGTAATTTTATTGACGAGAGGCTATTTTAGTGGTAAATTATTTCTGGTAACGATCTTTGAAATGACATTGTTTTTGTGGTCTTTGAGTGCGTGAATGATGCCCTAAATCATTATGCTTATGTTGGCGGAAATCCGATAACCTATTCTGATCCTACAGGCCTTTGGAGAACTCGTGAAGAGCGACAAGCTGCTAGAGAAGCTAGACGAGACGCAAGGCGAGAAAGAAGAGAGCAAAGAAGAAGTGATAGGCGAGATAAAAGGGATAGAAATAGAGCTAAAAGGAAGAAAAATAGAGAAGAAAGAGAAAAGAACTTTAAAGAAGGTTGTGGATTGTATACTGATGAGCAAATCATAGATCAATGGTACAGCGGTAGAAGAGGTACACTTCCTTCAGATCTTTCTTGGATAGCAAATGGAAATACTGGACAATCAGGTACATATATACCTAGTCTTGGAACCTATGCTTCTGGAAGCCCATCGGGAAAACCAGATATTATGGGTGTAACCAATCCATTTCAATCTTCTGGTTTAAATAATTCATCCGAAGAAACTCCATGGTTTCATGTAGGGCAATTTCCTACTGATATGATGGGAGGGACAGGTTCAAATTCGCTAGATAATTTAGAAGAAATCACTTTACCAAAGTATATCGACCCTAAGGGAACTACAAAAATTTCAATGGATGGTTGTATATACGATCCTAATGGATTTACAATAAGAGAAGTGCCTAATTCACGAATTGTAATCAGAGGACCAAATTATGGTAATTTGGTTGACGTTATAGCTTATAAACCACATAAAATTACAGATACCCTAATAGATTGTGGCTATTTACTTATACATGTTGATCATTGCTATGATAGAACTGGAAAATATATAATATCTCGGCCATTATTAGAATTTTTGGCCGCAATCCCACATCAAGGAATTTCAAGTCATGATTAAGGAAATTTATAAAAGAGAATTGATAATGAAAATAATTATTACTTTTTGCTTAATTACAATGTTTATTTCATGTAATAATGTACATAAAACAGATAAAGTTAGTGTTATGTATCTTGATAAAAGTAATATTAAGGATAGGATTTATATTGATGATAGTAATGCATCAAATTTATTTATTCAGAAGTATGGTTTATCTCATTTGATAAATCATAAATTATATAAAATAGGCACAGAAATCCATCTTGAATTATATTTTTCAAATCATTTTTCATTTCAAGAAGGGAAAAATGCACTTACATATTTCTCTAAGATAATTACTTATACAGGTAATAGGTTTTCTCAACCTTATGAAAAAATATTACAATCTCTTTCTAAGGAAAATAAGATTAATTTACGCATATTTATAAATAAAAATTTATTGCTTTTTAAATCATATAATTTTGCAACAAATCGATTCCAATATTATGAAAATATGTCTTTTATTGCAGATAGAGTTTACAATGGAACCAATAGAGCTATTTTTATTGATTATATAAATAT
>JAKSBL010000397.1 GCA_022361115.1 Spirochaetota bacterium
GGAAGGATATGTTTATAAAATCAGACGCAGAAGGAAAAATCAATATTAATGTTGATCCATTAGATATGAAAGTTTATCGAGCTGTTCGTCCTTTACCTTACACCAAAGAAGTTCCTCAGCCTCTCATCACTTCCCCGACTACTGATTTTGCTAGTGGTACTTTTTGGGTAGAAGTTGAGTTGGAATATACCGATTTTGTTAAAGTAAAATTTTATGTAGATGAAGGAGATGGTCAGTGGCAGCATATTGGAACCGATGACAATGCACCATTCCGGGTAAGATATAACTCTTCTCATTTACCCGTTGGCTCTACCGTTGCTTTTAAAACCAAAGTTGTAAATTATTGTGGAAAAACCAGTACAACTGAAAGACAGGGAATTCGTATAGAAAACAGAATGCCAACTGTCACAGTTCATTATGAAAACAAACTACAAAGAGACAGCTTTTTTGGGATCAATTCAGCAGGTAACTTTATTTTTCCACAACTTGCTACTGAACAAGGTTATACCTTTACCTGGAAAGAAAATGTTGATAGTTATACCCTGTTCTATGAATCTATAAATAATGATGGAACTTATGATTTTGATCAACCAATCTATCTGGAATTGGTAAGAGATATTTATCCTTTTTCTCAAGAAGATAACTCAGGAAATCTGAAAGCAATTGTTTATATTAATAGTGAGCAAGAAATTTCTGATCAACCTAATTTTTCTGGAAATTTGCCTGAAACTTTACCAGTTGATTCAACAGCAGCTAATCCACTTACCCGGGAATTATATATCAAAGGCGGATTAAATGGCTGGTCCAATGATAATCCATTGCCTTATATAGGAAATTTTACTTTTGAAGGCTATGCTTACTTAGAAGCAGATGATATTGAATATAAATTTGCTGATTCTGATTGGGCGGAATATAACTTTGGAGCTCCTTTTACAGCTAATGGAGTTACCCGGGGATCTAATCCAGCTAATATGGTGATGAATGTGCCATTAGGACAGAATAGTCTTTATAAAGTGAATTTTTTTTCCTATCCTGTTGCAGATAGTAGTGAAAGATATGCTTTTTTTCGTTTAGAAAAACAAACCGGCCCATTAGCAGAAGATATTTATCTCCATCTGAATGAGATCATTCCAGATTACAAAACCAGATTAGCCTATCAAGGAAATGGTATTTATCAAGCAGAGTTAGAATTACAGGCTGGTGAATATTCATTTTTAGTGGCTGATCTGACTTCTACTCCAGGTAATGTCTTTGGAGCCATCGATTCAGATCATCAATGGCTCACTTTGGATGAGGAAAAAACAATTGCCCTGGATAGCTCGATTGAATTAAAATTCACTATTAATCTAACAGCTAATTATCGTTTTATCCTCAACTATAACGATTCAAATGATCCAAAATTAACGATTCTCCCTTTAATTGATCATGGCCCTTACGGAGCAGTTTATCTCAGAGGAGGAAATGCTATCTCACCCTCTGGTTGGGATGCTAATGCTGGCAATTTATTTACCTATGATGAGAATCAAAATACTCTTGAGTTTACTGTTCATGCTACATCTACGTCAACAGATTATGGTGACTGGCAGTTCAAAATTGCAGATGCCGGATGGGCCTTTCAATTAACTGGTACCAGTAATAACTGGTTAGATCCTGCTAATGAAGTGATACTAAACATTCCTTATACTTTAGGCAAAGGATTACAAACTCTCTTTATTCAACCTGTACCAGGTATTTATCACTTTGTAATTGATATAACAGACAGTGAAAATCCTGTCTTAACTATTAGCAAGGATTAAAATAAGTGTAATAGAATATATAAAAAAAGTGTAATTTTTTCAAGGTTGCTGAAGAGATCAGCAGCCTTTT
Source organism: Spirochaetota bacterium (assembly GCA_022361115.1). Taxonomy (GTDB): domain Bacteria; phylum Spirochaetota; class GWE2-31-10; order GWE2-31-10; family GWE2-31-10; genus JAKSBL01. Next base: position 1,867 of record JAKSBL010000397.1, read on the forward strand.
TTATTGACTATTTTGGATTTTTATTATAAAGTAGGGATCGTTAAATATGAAATACACCCAAATTTAAGGATTTTGATGAATTTTCGATCTACTTTATTTGTTTTTGTGATTTTACTCATTTTTACATCCTGTGCAACTAAGGATAAACTTTATATGCAGTCTGAACTGGAAAAATCCTTAGTCACCGGACTGGTAATTGATGAAAAAGGATTACCCTTAGAAGGGGTAACAGTATCTTTAAATTCCTTCAATAAATCTTTTACGGATATCAATGGAAAATTTATTTATAATTATTTAGTTTTTGGAAATCATAAGCTTGAATTCGAAAAAGATGGTTATACCAATAATGAAGTAGAATTTGAATTTCGGATGAAAAACATCCGAAAAAAACAACCTGTTTTTGTAAAGGTTAAACTTTTTAGTTTTAACTATTTATTATCAGAAACTTTTGAGTATTACAAAGAAGGTAATAATATCAGAGTAGAAGAATACCTTGAAAAATTAGCAAATATTAACCCTCATGATGAGTCCTATTTATATATGAAAGCTATTTATTACGTTGGTAATAAACAATATCAACAAGCATTGGTTATTTTAGAGGATTTACGTGTAAAAGATAGAGATAATCTTTATTATGCTTTATCTTTAATCGAAGTTTATCAATTATTAAAGTACCATGAAAAGGAAGCAAATCTTTGTTACTATACAGCACAACGATTCCCAGATCATAGTTCACTATTAGAGCGGGCAGCTAAAATCTACCGTGATCAGTTAAATAACATGGAAAAATATGAAGAGATAACCAGCGAATTGAAACATAAAATAAATATTAAATAGTAATTTATGATAACCATATTACATTGGATTGAACTAAATCAAAATTTTTTTTTAACCAAAAGTTTTTTTTTATATTATCGACTGATAGTATTTTTATTTTTTTCTATCATTTGTATAATAACAGATATGAAACATCGGTTAATTCCAGCAAAATGGATAATTTTGGGAATTGGTATTAATCTAGCCAGTTGGTTATATTTTGATGTTACAGCTTTTATATCCTGTGCGATTGGCAGTCTTTTTATTATTTTAGTTTTTTTTCTCATATTGTTATGGAAAAAAAACAGTATTGGATGGGGTGATGGAGTATTTTTTATTTTTATTGCTTCCCTATTCGGTGGATTTTTCCTAATTTTGACTTTTTTGTTGAGTTTCTGGTTGGCTAGCTTAATTTTAGTGTTTTTTTTATCAATAAAAAAGATATCTACAAAAACGAAAATTCCTTTTGTTCCATTTATTGTATTAGGAACAATGGTGACTTTGTTTATTGGTTTTATTGCCTAAACTGAAAAAAATAAACTAAGAGATCAAGGATTGATAATTGTATTACAATTGCAATTTGTTTATCTCACTGTTTATAGCTTCCAACTGTACAGTTTTTTTTCAAAACTAACTATAATTAATATAGTTAGTAAAAAATTTTGTTATTATTGATATGGTAAGGATATTAATTTGAAAAAACTACTGCTCATAGCAATCTCAGTTTTATTATTCAGCTGTCAGCATTTTAATGAATCAAAAACCAGGGTTTATAATCTTGCAACTACTAACATTAGTTATATATATGTTGGGAGTTCCAGTTTTGGCGGAGTCTATACAAATAATAAATCATCTGTTCAATATATTAGAGCCGGAACACATAAAGTAAGAGGACTTTTTACTGATGCAACTGAAATTACCGAAACGGAAATTGAAATTGAATGGGGTGGTTGTTATACAGTTATTGTTGATAATGATAGTGTTTCTTTAGAATTAACAGGTATTTTTAAATATGGTGATGATAGTGATAATGAATAAATTAAAGAATCTTCCCCCTTTTATGTTTATAAAAAAAACATTTCTTTTCTTATTATTCCTTAGTTTTATTTCATTTCAAACCTATTCTGTCCAGAAAATTGATAATCTATCTTTTACTCAAACGGAGATAACAGAAATATTAAAAGTTATTTCAGAAATATTCAGTATAACTATTGTACCTGATCGAGATATCACTGGTAAAGTAACCCGTTATTTTAAAGACACCACATTAGAAGAAACCCTTACTTATTTGCTGGAACCTTTGGGATTTGTTTATGAGATAAAAAACGGAATTTATTTTGTCCATAAAAAACCCCTTTTTAAAGTCATTTTTGATGAAAACACCCGTTTATATCAAGTAACTTCCAATAATGGAAGTTTACAAAATA
>JAKSBL010000536.1 GCA_022361115.1 Spirochaetota bacterium
ATAGAGAACATTGAAGTTATGAAAGTCTCTTCCGGCAGCTCCCAGAATTATCACTTTTCTTTTTTTCATGAATAACACTCCTTGGATAATTTTACTACTCAGATAGTAATAGATGGTGTTATAATAGATTAAAATTGTTGACTTGTCAAGGAAAGTTTTTTTAAAATTTAAAGAAACTAGGATTAATGAAAATGATTTCAGAAAGGGAAAAATTTAAAAAAAAGAAATTGTATTATGAAAATAATATTATTAATTGTTATTTGTTATAGTAAATTCAAAAAAATATATATATTATTATTAGAATATAAAAATCAATTAATTTTTATGATACTAGATATTGGATTGGATTGCTTACAAAATTGTAATTTATTTATGATATTTTCTTTTTTTTTATTTTATCTTTTTTTTCCCTTACCTTAGTTTATAAAATGTATTAGTATAAGTGTAATAATAAAATAATATAATTGTAATATAAAAATATTGTAATTGTAATAAGAATATATTATACTAGAAATATCAGAATTAATACTATAATAACTTTAACAGTAATTATTAATATACTGTTAAAAATATTATGCAAATCTATTTTATTAATAAATTTCAGATGAAAGAGATAAAAGAATGGCTGAGATAAAGTATAAAATTAGGGAGCTAAAATTAAATACAGGAACTGTTTACCGGGGAAAGATTGTTAATCAAGGTATGATAAAAACTCAGCATTTGATTGAAGCTATGTTGAGTACACATTCTGCTTTAACCGAATCTGACATCAAAGCTGTTTTGAATCATTTATTTATAGTAATAAAAGATAAACTTTCTCAAGGAAACAAGATAAATTTAGGGGACCTGGTACATTTTTATCCTATAATTAAGGGAAAATTTGAATCAGATATGGATAAATTTGATCATCACAAACATCAGATTACCTATGGAGTTACTCTGGGGAAGGAATTGAAAAAAACAATTAGTTTTTCTCATCAAATGAAAAAGGTATATAGTGAATCCCAAAAACCTCTTATTGTGTCAATTCAAACCGATGATCCAGAACAGGAAATTAATAACCCATTTAAGAAAGGGACAATTGTTATTTTAAAAGGGAAATATTTAAAATTTGATCCTAATGCTAAAGATGAAGGAATTTTTTTTGTTAGTACTCAAACAAGGAAGGATTTTAAGATTCAAAGGGTAATTGAAAACCGCTTTACCAGCATCATTTTTATGATTAATGAAGAAATTGTACCTGGAGAATATCTTTTACAAATTCGTTCCCGGTTAGGATGCATGAAAACACTTCGCACTGGTATGCTAAGAGATACTTTATTAATAGATTAGTATCAATTGAACACTAATTATTATCTTGAATTAAAAATTCTTTATTCTTATTAATTAAGCAATCAGTAAAATCGATTAGTTGCTTTGATTTTAAATTCCAGCAGTGCCAGTATAGTTTTAAATTTATTGAATGATCTGGTGCGAGATTAATAAATCTTCCAGTCTTAATATAATCAGAAAGTTGTAAATCAGGAATCATACCATAGGCAGCACCTTTCTTGATGTATTCAATAAACATCTCAGATGAAGGTAAATAATGAATTGATAGAGGTGGAAGTGATACATCCAATGACTTCTCCTCTTTTTAACAGTACTTGAGTTTGGTTTGATCATCAACTTTTAAATCTAGCAATATCTTAGTATTTTTAACATCATCTATTATTACAGGAAGAAACCAAGTTGCTAAACTATTATCGTTGATTCCTATCGTCATTTGGCTATATTCTGTAGCTTTTTTATGTTGAATGTCTTCCCGAATGTCATCTTCAAGTTGTTGCATTTACAAAAAATGTTTTAAAAGCTTCTGATCATAAGGAGTTAATTTTGGAGGTATGTTATGAGAAGTAATTTTAAACTAATTAATTTATTTTGGAATGGAATTCCTGAAATAGTCAAAAGAAAAAATGATTATTTAATAAAAGGTTTCTACAACGAGCTGCAAGAAGTTTCAAAATACAAATACGAATTTCAGGAGAAAAATAATGAAAATCTTATAATTAGCTAGAATAGATAATTCTTGGTGTCAGAGATAATTCTTGGTGTCAGAGATAATTCTTGGTGTCAGAGATAATTCTTGGTGTCAG
>JAKSBL010000040.1 GCA_022361115.1 Spirochaetota bacterium
AATCAGGAACTCCGGGATTTAGGGATTTTTCTCTATACAAATATGGTACAAGCAATAGAACAATACTGGTTTGACATTGATAATGAAGTGTTTCCTCAGGGATTCGATTATCCTGGCGTGGGTATAGTCTGGGGTAGCGGAGGGGCACATGCTACCTGGTTTGGAAATACTCCTGAATTTATCTATGGTATCAATATGCTCCCCTTTACTGGTGGCTCCCTCTATCTGGGTCATCACCCTGAATATGTACAAAATCTCTATAATTCTATTGTCAGTGAGAATGGAGGGGTTGAAAATGACTGGGTTGATATCATCTGGCAATACCAGGCTTTTGTGGATCCACAAGCAGCACTAACAAAATTTGGAAATGGAAATTATACCGTTTTTGATGGAGAATCAAAGGCTCATACCTATCATTGGCTGCACAATTTCAATGCTCTAGGAAATGTTGATAAAACTATAACAGCTGATATTCCAACTTATGCTGTTTTTAACAAAAACGGAAAAAGAACTTATGTTGCTTATAATCCTGATAGCACTCTCAGGTTAGTCCGTTTTTCAGATGGAAAAGCGCTCAATGTTCATCCCCGATCTTTAGCTTCCGGCGAGGGATTTGAATCAGATTATTATCAACTCACAATTAAACCAGATAATCTAACAACTGGCAGCGGAACCTATCAAGTTGGTAGTACAGTTAATATTAGTTATGTGGGTAATGGTTTTGTCAAATGGGCTGGAGATACTCAATATCTTGCAGATATTTATAGCTCTTCAACAACTTTAACCATGCCTGGATCAAATATCACTATTACTGCAGAAACAGAGGAAAAAAATATCCCTGGAAGAATTGAAAGTGAAGATTATATTCAATATTATGATACCAGTGCTGGTAACACAGGAGGTGTTTATCGGTTTGATGATGTAGATATTGAAGAATGTATTGAAGGGGGTTATAATGTTGGCTGGATTGAGTCTGGAGAATGGCTGGAATACTCTGTTTATATTGAGGAATCAGGAAAATATGATCTGGACATTAGAGTTGCATCAATCAATGACTCAGGCAAATTAATAGTATACATCAATGAAAATGACATTACAGGACAAGTGAATATCAATTTAACTGGTGATTGGCAGAATTGGACAACCCAAACCATAACTGATGTGGAGCTGACTGCAGGAAGTCATACTCTGAAACTTCTCTTTGTAGAAGGTAGTTTTAATATTAATTATATCGATTTTCAAAGCTCAGTAATCAATCAGCCACCCCAAATAACAATCACCCATCCTACTGATCATTCTACTTATACTTCAGGTGATAATTTGACGATTCATGCTGATGCTTCTGATAGTGATGGTTATATTAGTCAAGTAGAGTTTTTTAGCAACAACATTTCTCTAGGCATAGATGCAACGTCTCCTTATAGTATTTCCTGGAATAATCTGGAAGCAGGTACATATACAATAACAGCAGTGGCCACAGACAATGAAAACTTAACTGCCACCTCTTCTGAAATCAACATAACAGTTGAAAATCAACCATCTGGCTTTGAATACTCTGGAGTTTTACCTAATGGTTTAATTGATGGCCAGCAAGTGAGTTATACAACAACTGCTAGTTTTGATGGTACAAATGTAACAATAACCTTTGAAAGCACGACTTCCTTGAATATGGTTTATCTTTATATACCTGGTTTTAATGATATTCAATTAGAGGGTACACAATGGAAAAGTTCACTACCGGGATTTTCAGATGGAGATACCCTCACCTGGTATTTTACAGCCATTGGAAGTAATGGACAGGCTGATAACTCTAGTGCCAGGCACACTTGGACAGTAAAAAAATCTGCTTTCCCTGGAAATAATCAAGTTCCTATTGTAAATATTACCTCACCTTTAATTGGAGAACAATTTGATTTTGGTGAAACCATTACCATTACAACACAAGCCTGTGACGAAGATGGAACAATTACTAAAGTGGACTTTTATAACAATGACACCCTGGTTGGTAGTGATTCAACAACACCTTATACATTTCAGTGGGATAATGTGAATCCAGGGAATTATCATATCTTTGTAAAAACTTATGATAATCAGGGAGCGCAGGATATGGATTTTACCAATATTGTTATTCAATAGATTAAAATAAGTATTTATTTTAATAATGGGAGGTATTTAAATTTATTCAAAAGAAACAGATAGAAGTCATTTCTTTTCTCTCCTTCTTTTCAATATTTTTTATAGGGGCTGGGCAAAAATATTTGTCCCAGCTTCTTTTAATATAGCCGGGGAGAGAAATCACAAAATCAAGAACAATTAAACTTGCAAGCTAATTTTTAAAGATCTACTTTATATTCTTACATGCGGCTTTTTTTCTAAATTGGCTTTGTCCTCTATAGGATAACCATTGATTTTCCCTCAAAAAAATGTTATACAACAAAAAAAACAATTTAGAGCTATTGTGAAAATTACTCTTCAACAATTACAGCAGAGCTTTCTTCTTTTGAAACAGTGGTTTGAAAACCACCAACGTATATTACCCTGGCGAAACCACCCCACCCCTTATTATGTCTGGATTTCTGAGATTATGCTGCAACAAACTCAGGTAGCAACGGTGATCCCTTATTTTGACCGCTTTATCAGCCGTTTTCCCAATGAAAATAAACTTGCCCAGGCTGATATTAATGAAATCTATCAATATTGGGCTGGCTTAGGTTACTACTCGCGAGCTTTAAACCTTCACAAAGCAGCTCAGATTATTGCCAATTCTCAACAATTTCCCCAAAGTCAGCAAGAATGGGAGAAATTACCAGGAGTAGGCCCTTATACTAGCGCAGCAATAGTATCCATTGCTTACCTTCAATGTGAACCGGTTCTAGATACTAATGTAAAAAGGGTATTGGCACGAGTCAGAAGGGTAAAAAATGGGAAAAACAATAAAAAATATCTCAAAGTCATTGCCCGTTTATTCATAAATCAAGCGCAAAACGCAGGTCTCAATCCTTCTGTTTATAATCAGGGGATGATGGAGATTGGTGCCCTGCTTTGTAAACCTAAAAATCCTCTCTGCCAGGACTGCCCTTTGATTGCCATCTGTCAAGCAAAGGATTATCAGCAAATCGATCAATATCCTGAAAAAAAATCACCAAAACAATGGAAAAAAATCACTGAAAAAAGTCTGGTTTTGCTTCATAACAACCAGGTTTTATTAATACAAAATCATCAATCCCGCTGGAGAAAAGGATTATGGGATATTCCTGAGCTAAAGGAGTTCCATATCAAACCAGTGAAAGAACAGTACCATGATTTTGAGATTCACTACACTGTTACCCACCATAAAATACAGAGATTAGTCTGGATAACTCAATTAATTCAAAATCAAAAATTAGATGAATTTAATTTGCTGAACTACCAGTACCAATGGTATGATTTTAATGATCCCCAATCTTTCCAAGGTGGAATTGGCAGTGCAGGTAAAAAATGTTTAAATAAAATAAAATCTTTTATTAATGAAGAATAAAAGGCTTCTATAGCTCAACTAATAATTTGAATTCTCATTTTACATGATGTATATTAATAATGAAAACTCGATAGTTGGCCTATTCAATAAATTTAATCAAAGGATTGAAAATGAAATTCACTCATAACCCGGTTTTACAAAATTTTTTTGTTAAATTAATATTGGGAACCATATTTATTATTTTCCTGCCAGTCTTAGTCAATCAATTGCTGCTCGAGCCTCTTATTGGCAGCTTTATTGGGGATGAAACCCTTAATCGAACAATCAGAGGTTTTTTAACAGCTTTTTTTCTCTCCCCGGTTTTGTACTATATATTTTTCAAAATATTTTACGAAGAAAAAATCCAGGAACTTTCACTAAAAAAATTAACTAATGGAATAATCTGGGGAGTGATATGGTCTGTTTCCATTATAATGATTTCTCTCATTATTCTCATGCTTGCCAGAACCATCAAAGACTTTCAATACAAGGCTCCACAACAATTATTTTCTACAGTTTTTCTTATTTTTATTCTGGCCTTAACTGAAGAACTATTTTTCAGGGGAATCATTTTCCGGATTCTGGAAGGGCGCTTTTCATTTATCATTGCTTTAATTGCCTCTGCTGTTCTATTTACATTTACCCATATCCCCAACAGTAATTTTAATATTATTAGTATTTTTGCAGTTGTATCAGGAGGACTTCTTTTAGGTATTTTATATTCCTATTCTGAAACTCTCTGGCTGCCAATCTTTTTTCATTTTTTCTGGAATCTTTCTCAAGCTATTCTAGGATTACCAGTTTCCGGGTTGGAGATTTTTGCTAATGCCTCTTTCTGTCAAATAAAAATTGCCGGGCCCGATTGGCTAACAGGAGGAAATTTTGGCTTGGAGAATTCACTAGTCATCATAACTTTAGTTAGTTTATTGGCACTGTATTATATTATTAAGAAGTGGAGAAAAAAATATCACTCTTTTTAATATTTATTTAATACTTTTAGGGCACCATTAAAATTAAACCCACTGATATCTTTTTCAATCTGATCCAGATCATCATTACTAATAAAAGTGATTTGATCCTTTAGCTCAGCAAACAGATCCTCTGCATCTGGACAACTCTCTTTCAGCAGTTTTTTTAATTCTGCTATATTTTTAAGTAATTCCTCCTGATCAATCTGTTTTGGTGCCTCCTGGATCATGGCAGATTTTAAATAAAAATCCACCTGATGAATTGACTCTTCCAAGATCTTAAATAACTGCAAAAATTTTTCTAGCGAAACAAAAGCCTCTTCTCCTTTTTTTTCGACAATGTGTTTTTCCAATATTTTTGCTTCATTATGTAAGTCAACAGCTCCAATATTTCCAGAAATACCCTTAATAGTATGAACGATTAGTTTTCCATTTACCCAATCTTTTCGATTGATTGCATTGGTAACATTATCCTCTATATATTTATTATCATTGATAAAATCCTGTAGTAAGCTATAGTACAACTTTTGATTCCCTGCAACTCTTCTTAATCCGCCTTTAATATCCAAACCAGGCAGATGCTCTGGCAGTGTTTTTGATTCCAGCTGATTCCCTGCACTGGTTGTGTTGATCTTTGTTTTATCAATCTTATCTGCATCAATCCACTTCATCATCACTTTAAATAATTCAACTGGTTCAATTGGCTTAGTAATGTAATCATTCATTCCTGTATCGAGTACTTGTTCTTCTACCCCTTTCATTGCATCTGCTGTCATGGCAATAATAGGTAGTTTTTTAAGCTTTTTATTTTTTCGGATCATCTCAGTTGCCTGATATCCATCCATTACCGGCATCTGTAAATCCATTAAAACCAGGTCAAAGTAAGCAGGATCATTTTTTTCAAGAATATCAACCGCGTCTTCACCATTTATGGCAATTTCTACCATCAAGTTTTCGTGTTCCAATAACTCAATAGCAACCTGTTGATTTATCTTATTATCTTCAACCAGTAATATTTGTGCCCCTTTAATGTCATTCAGTTGTTTTTTGATTTCTTGATTTTTAGTAGACTTTTTTGCTTTGTCTTGAACTTCTTCGCCAAATACTTCCAGTATAGTATCATAAAGAATGGATTGGCTGACAGGTTTGATTAAAAAAGCATCAACTCCTAAACTTTCTGCTTGAGACAAGACTTCATCCCGGCCATAAGCAGTAACCATGATAAATTTTAATTTCTTTTTACCAGCGTATTTCTTTTTTATTTCTTTTATGGTTTCAAATCCATTTAATTCAGGCATTTTCCAATCCATAAAAATCAGATCAAAATCATTTTTTTTACTTTTGGATTTTTGTACAACCAGATCAATTGCTTGTTTACCAGATTTAGCTGTAGCAACTTTGAAAGTAAAGTCTTCCAGATAGTCCTGCAATACATCTCTGGCTGATTGGTTATCATCAACCACAAGTACTTTTAAACCAGCCAATTGTTCTGGAGTAATATAGGTTTTCTTCTCCTTTTCAGACTGACTTTTACATTTAATTGTAAAATAAAAAATACTACCCTGATTTTTAACACTCTTAATCCCGATCTCTCCCCCCATTTTATTCACCAAAAACTTACAAATAGATAATCCCAAACCTGTCCCTCCATACTTTCTCGTAATTGAATTATCTGCTTGGGTAAAAGATTGAAACAATCGGGATTGCTCTTCTGCTGTTAATCCAATACCTGTATCAATAATTGAGAACTGGATAACATGATCATCCTCAACTGTTTCGACTAATTCACAATTAACTTTTATTTCTCCCTTTTCAGTAAACTTTATGGCATTATTGGTGAGGTTTAATAGTATTTGACCCAATCTTAATGGATCACCTACCAACATGGTAGGCACGGAATAATCAATTTTAATAATAAATTCCAAACCTTTCTCATTTGCTTTAATACCAATCATATTGGATAGATTATCCATTACATCTGTCAAATTAAAATTCGTATGTTCAATCTCTAACTTTCCTGCTTCAATCTTGGAAAAGTCCAGAATATCATTAATAATTCTCAGAAGGCTCTGAGCTGACAAACCAATTTTCTTAACATAATCCGTTTGCTTGTTATCCATTTTGGTTTTTTTCAATAAGTGATTTAAACCAATAATAGCATTCATTGGGGTTCGGATTTCATGACTCATATTAGCTAAAAAATTACTCTTAGCTGTCGTAGCTACTTCTGCTTTTTCTTTTGCTAACATCAACTCATTAGCTTTAACTTGATTATTGATAGCTTCTCCCAGAGAATCAGCAAAAGCTTGAAAAATATTTTTTTCACTCTCAGTCCATTTTCTCTCTTTTAAACAACTATCAAAACCTGTAAAGCCCCAAAAAATATTTTCAACATAAACAGGAGCAATCAATACTGTTTTGGCCTGTTCTTGAATGACAAATTGTTTTTCAGGATCTAATAATTGAGTAACATTTTCGGAAATCATTTTTTTCTTTGCTAAAAGTTTGTGCCAGTTGGGAAAATAGATTTCTGATAATTGATTTCCTTTTTTTCCTTTTGATTTTTCACTTTGCTCAGTAAAATAGTCTGGGTTTTTCCACTGATAAACACAAGTTGCATGATCTTGCTTTTCTTCTTCATTAGCATATTGATATAGATAGGCTCGATCAACATTTATTGAAGTTCCTAAAATGGTTAACGAATTTTGAATGGCTTGATCGGATTGCTCATTGGAAATCAGTTCGCTTACAGCCTTTGCTACACCTTCTAAAAATTTATCTTTACATAAAAGCTCAAACTCAGCTTTCTTTAATTCAGTAATGTCGGTAGAAATACTGGTGATAGCTTGTAACTCTCCTTCCAAATCAAAAATCGGAAATTTAACAGATAAAAAACTAAATTCCTGCTGATGAAATTGAAACTGTTCTTCTGTTTTAATAGGAGCTGAGGTTTCAATGACTTCCTGGTCTGTGGACATAATAATTTCAGAAATCAAAGCTGGAAAAATATTTTTATCTACTTTACCCAATATTTCATCTTCAGAGAAATTATACATCTCCAACCACATATTATTGACAAAAATGTATCTTCCTTGTATATCTTTAACACTGATCAAGGCAGTACTATTATTAATAATAGCATTGAGTATTTTAGGATCCTGCTTGAGAATGGCTTCTATTTTTTTATTGGCAATAAAATTGGTTATAATCGCAATAATTTCATTTGTAATCTTTTTTAATTCATTATTAAACACTGGTTTTTCTTTACTATTTGCACAAACATCAAAGGTCATCCAACCATCTTCTTTATTATTCACAATACAAGGAAAAATAAATGAGTAATCTAGGTTACCTCTCTCCTTAAAGTCCTCAATCTCTTGAGTAGGTGTCTTTTTTCCATCTAATTCACAAATCTTACTGGTAAAATATCCTTCTGCAATACTTTGATCCACTCCATTGCCTAAAATAGACTTGGTACCCCTGGCCTTCCACTCAGTTGTACACATCAGTTCATCAAAACTACTTTTATTAAAAAAAAATTTGTAATAACAAATTCTCCCGACTTGATAGACTGGTCCCATTTTAGTAATTGCTTTTTGAATAAAATCATGGATAGATAGATTTTTATCAGCAGCCAATTTCCAAATATCAGCTCGTAGTTGATTCCATTTATTTTGTTCAATAATTTTCTGCTCAGCCTCATCTCTTTCTTTAATAATATTATCAAAATCTTCTTTTATAATAGAAATCGCTTCATATAACGAGGAGAGCGGATTATCAGCACTAAGATTTTTAATCTCTTTTGTATCAATACTCCCTTCCCCTTCCCAATTCACTGCACCAATATATTCTAATAATTCATCAACATAATCATCTAATTCATTCAGCTTTATTGTTGTATTTGAATCAATTTTTTTGTTTTTAAGCTGTGCCTTAATCTCTTCAGGTTCTTTATTTTTACTTTCCTTCACAATTTTTAAGGCATCATCTAAATCATCTGCAATAATTACAGGAACCGGGAGGAAACGGGAACTTAATTTTACCAATGTTTTTTGGAAACTATTTAATCCATAAACCACATACATTTTACAGGAGTTTTTAGAAAAAAAATCAGCAGCATATTTTATAAACTCTTTCTTGGTTCGCCAATCCGGATAATCCACTTCAGTCATATTTGCTATTTCATAGTACTGGTCTCCATTTGATACGTTTGATTCTTTTAGTATTCGATCATAGGCATCAAAAAAACCTTTAATAGATTTTTTATCCACATTACCACTGGTTTTATAATGAACTGTATCTTTGTCCATTACCTTAAATTCACTGTTTGTATCAGATAGCTCCAGGTTCCAAACTTTTTTTTCAGGAAAACTAACGATTTTGTAATCCTTTTCTATAATAGTATTTTGACCATCTTCCCTTTCTCTCTTTTCCAGACGATCACCTTTATGAGTTGCTTGCTTTTTTTGATTTGTCCTTTTAATATTAGCTGCTTCTGCTATTGCAGCTTCATAATTTTTGGCAATCTTATAGAAGTATTGATAATTATCCTTATTAAATCCCATTTCCAAGGCTGCCCGGATACTGTAAGTAGTATTAAAAACATATAGATTAATCAAATGTCCTTTTTTATATTCACTGATTAAATATTCATAAAAAAAAGGTTGCCCTTCCCGACTCACTTTTCCAGCTTCATTGCAGTAATCAATTAACTCAATATAAGCTTGATTGCCCAGCCCATTTGCTTTTAAAAATTTTTCTTTTTGTTCAGAATAATTAGCCATCCCTTTACTACTGGTTTGTCCATCAGGTACACTTAGCAAAATATTGATTCCAATGCGGTAAAAAGATACAGAAGAATCCTCATCCAGGTAAATGTTCTGCCATTTGTCAGCAGTTTGAATTTCTAATCCTGTAACCGGACAGGTAGTCTGGTTATTTAAAAAATAATCATTAACAGTTGAATGTTCTGAATATTCCGGCTCTTCGATTTTTTTTTCTTCAGACATAATGGTTTCCTTGGCTAAATTTATGGCAGCTTGATAATCTTTAACTAGTTCAACAGAAAAAGGGGAAATATTTAATCTTTTTCCTAATTTAATAGTTAATTTTAAAAAAGGATTAACACCGAAAAAGATCAGTTTTTTAATCCGTTGATTTTTTTTATGATAATCTATATAATATTGCCTTGCATCCTGGGTAGTTCGTTCATGATCAGAAAAATCTTCTATATAAACATATTTAACATCTTGGGGAATATTCTTGTTTACAATTTTTTCTAGTAAGTGAATGGATTCTTTTGAATCTTTCAAAGTAGTGCTACCCCAGACTTTTCTGATCAGGATCTTCTCATCCAATAGGATAAATAAGGCTTTATATTTATCTTTGTCCTCATATATCCATTCCTGTTGATGAGCAATCGGCAAGCCTGAAACAGGGCATTCTTTCATTTCCCAATATCTGAAAGTATTCACATTAATTACTCTTTATAGAGGGGTTTGCAAAAAAACCATATTTATAATAAATCTGGTATGAGAAAGATCTACAATCGGTATTTTTTTGCAAACACCACAGATTATATAAAAATTTTGAAGGTGACCTATTACTTAAATGGCTTCTTCAACAGTTTTTATTAAAAAATCCGGATCAATTGGTTTAGTAATATAATTAATTCCTCCAGATTCATAACCATCTAATTTATCATCAATTTCATCTTTGGTTGAAACAAAAATTACTGGTATTTTATTTGTCTTTTCATCCTTTTTTAGCCTGCTACAAACTTCATAACCATCCATCTCAGGCATCATAATATCCAGTAAAATAAGATCCGGAGGATTTTCTGATTTTGCAATTGTTAAAGCATCTTCTCCATTCGTTGCTGCTGAAACTTTGTAATTGTCTTTTAAAAGGTCATTCAGTATTTTGATATTTGTAGGTACATCATCAACAATCAGTATTTTCTTTTTACTCATTTTTTCCCCCATGATATTTTTAATTTACTAAATGCTTATCAATTAAATTATATTTATATTAGAATAAATTTCAACGTATTTAATAGATCTTGCTCAAACTTTAAAATACAGGAAATAAACAATAAACTGTAATCCGCAAAAAAAAGCTCCCAGGAGGAGTAACCTTCCTCAAGGGAGCAAATCATTACGTTTGAAGTAATGGTTTTACTGACTTTAAATGCTCTACAATTCCGTTTAAAGCTGTACATGAGATTAAAATAACCCGTCCTACCACTGGACCACCTCCGCACTGATGATACAATAATATTATCTCATCAGTGCGGAGGACAGGATACGAGCCTGTGTCTGGTTAAAATTGCGCACAGCTGTTTGATTAGAGCAACAGTAAAAATACTGAAATTAGAGTAATAATCTTAGTCTCTCAGGTTACAGGAACTGTGTTTGCCCTTTCACCATCCCTCCTTATAAATTAAATTTACTTTTGGAGGGAACTGGATTTGAACCAGTAAGGTTTTAAAAACCGGAACCTGTACCGAATAAACAATGAATCTGAGATTTAACTTATCCTGCTATAAAAAATGTTAATAGCAGGTACTCTATTTAAAAATATAATCTAATATTTTGTCACCATATTGAATTTTTTCTACTTCATATCCATTTGCTTCTTCCCGAGCAAACTTTACTGCTTGTTGAAGTTTTCTGATTTTATCAAGAATATCATCTTTCTCTTTTTTTGAAAAACTACCTGAGAATTTTATAGTATTCCAGTTGCCAGCAGGTTTATCGATATAAATTAATTCTGTTTGAGCAGGATGTTTTTCTGTTGCTTCATATTTAACTATTACTTCTGGTGTTTTTTTTGTCCGAATGGTTTTTTTTTCTTCACTGACATACAAATTTACTTCATTATTAAAGGTCCATTTTTCTGCTGGATCTAAAGTCGGTAAAGATGAGACAAAAGTATGAAT
This sequence comes from Spirochaetota bacterium, assembly GCA_022361115.1. Lineage (GTDB taxonomy): Bacteria > Spirochaetota > GWE2-31-10 > GWE2-31-10 > GWE2-31-10 > JAKSBL01. Next base: position 11,405 of record JAKSBL010000040.1, read on the forward strand.
ATCCTCTAATTGTTTTTCTAGAAATAGCATATGAGTAACAGGTACCTGATGGATTATTATTTTATCATCAATTTTAATATCAGCTTTTGCATCACAGTTACCAACATCCTGAGTAGCAACAATATTTATCATTTCTTTTAAAGCACTTGAAACTTCATTAATACAATCTCTTACATTTAACTGGACAAATTTCTCTTCTTTGGGAAGTTGCTCTCCTTCTTCATCAATAGATTCATAAGTTTTTGTTATACCTGCAAAAAGAGCTTCTTTATCTAGTTTTTGATATAATTTGGTCATTATTTTTTTGCAGCGGCTTTTTTCACCATTACCAATGGCAATTACCTGATTGAGTTTCATTTTTTTATTTGCCATATTGAAATCCTTAATCAATTTTGGTTAATATTAGCACTAAAGATGAACTATTTCAATCGAAAATATGAGAAAATCAGACCATTTATTCAAAAAAATGGATAAAAGCATTAACTTAATGAATGAAAATAGTAACTTTCAGCACCATCAATCATGGTATACTGTAAAAAAATAAGATTTTGTTTAACTTTTTTTAAAAAATTTAGTATCTTAAACTGATACTAAAAAAGTCAGCTAATCTAAGGCTATGCTTTTAGGCCATAATGTAATGAAAAACTACGAAAATTGGATGATAATCCCCAATAAATTCAAAACATTTCTTACTATATATTAAAGGAGCCATATATGGCAATATTAGAAAAACTCTTTGGTTCTCAAAATGAACGTTATATAAAGAAAGTTGAATCAATAGTTGAACAAATAAATAATTTTGAA
>JAKSBL010000593.1 GCA_022361115.1 Spirochaetota bacterium
TGATATTATTGAAAACATACCAGTGCTTCCAGAAAGTATTCAAAAATTAAAAGAAAGAATAGAGGATCCAGAATACACGATTGAAGAAATTTCTGACTTAATCTTAAAAGATACAGCTTTAACAGCAGACATCCTGATGATGGCTAATTCTCCTTTTTACCGGAAATCGACTCAGTTTACCTCTATGGAAGATTGTGTGAAAGTGTTGGGGACAGCAGGGCTACAATCAATATTAATGGTTACCAGTTCTTACCGGTTACTCGCAGGTAAAGTATCACAAGAAAGATTACAAAGTTTGATTAAGCATTCTGAGGAAACAGCTTATTATGCCCGTGAACTCACCAAAAAAAAGTCCAGTCAGTATAAACTGGAAGAAATTTATTTAGCCTCCCTGCTGCATGATATCGGTAAAGTTATTGTTGAAGAACTCAATACAGATATTTATTCCAAAATACAAAAAACCATGGCTTTACATGAAATCCCCATCGAAGTTTTGGAAGACTTAGCAGAAGGCATCAATCATGCTCAAATTGGGAGTATGATTGCAGAAAAATGGAATTACCCAGCCATTGTCTGTGAAGTCATTCGGTGTCACCATAATCCTCGAGAAGCCCAATCCAGCCCGGAAGCAGTATTTAATATTTATCTGGCAAATACCATTACTTACTATCAGCGAAATGAAATCACTTTTGAGAACATTGATCATAATGCACTGGAATTCTTAAATATACAATCTCAAGAAGAGTTAGATCAAATAGTTACTGAATTATCACTTCAATATAACAATAGTATTAATTAAAAAAATATTTTAAAATAGACCATAAGGTATAGAAAAATAGACCACATGGTATGATGAAAATAAAATTCAATATGCTATATTATATGTGTATTCAATCCGCTTTAAGGGTTTTTTGAACCGGTTCACTAATACCCTTTTTTAGTTTTGTTTTAAGTGTCAGTATTTAAGGAAGATGAGTTATGAACCCATCTGAAATCAGGGAGCAATGTCGAGCAAATTTTAATATCTATTTAATCCAGGCTTTTCAGCATATTCCCAAGAATTCATCATTAAAACTCCTGAACATGGGTTGTGGCACAGGGGTTTCCGACCTATTTATTGCCAGTTTAACACCTTATCAAATCACGGCTATAGATATTGCTGCTCATAACCTGGAAAAATATCAACAAAAACAATTTTATCAAAAAAACCAGAAACGTTTTACCTTAATTCATGGTTCAGTTGATAAAATTTCATTACCAGAACATAGTTTTGACATTATACTGGCAGAAGGCCTTTTTAACATTATTGGTTTTGAGCAGGGATTTTCCCTTGCCAATCAATTACTTGCTCCAGAAGGATTTATCATTATTCATGATGAATTTAAAGATCATCAAAAAAAACTGGAGATATTTAATCACAATGGCTTTATTCTGCTGGAATCTATCAAACTAGATCAGCAAGTCTGGCAAGAACAATATATTGAGTGCTTAAAAAAAAACATTAAACTATTTCTGACTGGCAAAAATACAGAAGAAGAGAACGAAATCCGACAAATAAAATCAGAAATTGAATTATTTCAACAAAATCCCCACCTGTTTCAATCAATATATTATATTCTTTATAGAGACTCTTGTAAAAAATAATCATTACCTCTGGTATCTGCCTGCACAAAGAAGGTAAGCAATCTTTGTGCAGGCAGATAACTCGATAAGAACATTTAATTATCCTTCAAAGGAGAAAAGATTATTATGGCAACTCAATATGTGCATACAAATATTATTAGCAATAACTGGCAATCTTTAGCCGAGTTCTACATCCATGTTTTTGACTGCAAGCTTTTACCGCCGGAAAGAAATTTATCTGGCCAGTGGTTAGCAGACGGAACTGGAGTAAAAAATGCTTCCCTAAGAGGAGCACATCTGCTTTTACCTGGATTTGATGAAGCAGGCCCAACTTTGGAAATCTTCCAATATCATGAAAATGAAGAAAAACCTTTACCTGCAGCAAATCGGGAAGGATTTTGTCATATTGCCTTCCATGTTGATGATGTTGAAGAAACTCTGGAAAAGATCGTAAAATATGGCGGAAATAAACTTGGCCAGGTGGTTCACAAAAAATTTACTCAAGGTACACTGATTTTTACTTATGCTGAAGATCCGGAAGGAAATATAGTAGAAATACAGAATTGGAATAAAAATCATCATGAACCGCTTTGAAGACCAAAATCTAGAATTAGGTGATTTTACAGATAAAATCCTTGTTCTTTGCCCAAATTGTTCAAACCCGGCCTATGTTCTTGCAAAAGACAATCAACCAAGACTGGTTTGTCACCATTGCGGTTATAATCGACAACGAAAATCTGATGACCATATTAGTCAATTATATGGCGTACCTCAGGACCCCTATTTTAATGAATCTTTGTATTTAGTAAGCCAGTGTTGTGGAGAAATTTTATTCGCCTATAATGCAGCACATTTACAATACTTAAAAGATTATGTCAGTTCAGGCTTGAGAGAAAGAAATAAAACAAATCCTCAAATGAAAAACCGTTCTTTAATCAGTAGATTACCCCAATGGATAAAAAACCGGAATAACCGCACTGAAATTCTGAATAAAATTCAGCAATTAGAAAAAAGGTTAGCAAACTTACTCCCACATTCTTAATTTCATGCGGACTCGGACACTTTCTTTATATGACGGAGTAATTTCTCCTAATTTAACCTCTTCCCACTCACTCGTCCTTCAATCCTCTTTAAAATAACCAATCAAAACAATCTTCCCCTTTTCGTGTATTTGTGGTTTAATTTTAAAGAGTATTTGAATCACAAAAGTTTTATACTATAATCCTTCCAACAACTCCTTTCCCTTCAAAGTCAATCGATACTTCTGTTTTGAGCTGTTTGGTTTATCTGGAATGGTCATTTCGATCATACCAGCAGCCAGAGCTGGATGTATATAATTGTCCCGGAATGAAGGTTTATGAGTTAAACCAATTTTATCCATAATTTCAGCTGCAGATAA
>JAKSBL010000652.1 GCA_022361115.1 Spirochaetota bacterium
CACTACTTAAAAAATTCATTTTTTTAGGATTGACTCATAAACACCATGATTTTTTGTTTTCTCAACTCTTCAAGGCATCTGATAAAGGGTTTAAATTCTATTTTTACTCCAAAATTTCTGAAATAATGTCATTTGTAATTTGGTCAATTTGCTTTGTTTTTTGCATGTCTTCTAAAATCCTGGTTATTTTTGGAACGAGCAATTCATGTTTGTTATGCAAATGATGATATAATTTTATCGTTTCTAAAGGAGGGCCGGTAATAGTTATGCCTGTTAAATTTAGTTGCTTTAAAGTAACCAGTCCCATAAGAAGTGGATCAATCACAATATCTGATCTGGAATGATAAAGTTTGAGAAAAGCTTGTTTTTCCGATTGCACTGCTTCAACTTTCATGCCTGCTGTATTTTCTTCAATGATTTTGATCCCAGCCAAATAACTGATTGTATAAGGCCATAAGCTTTCCCAATTGGTTATTTTAATATTTGTATCCTTTACAAATACAACAAACTCTACTGTATATATAGCAATGGGAACAGGAATAAGATTGGGATACTCTTTATTTATCTCTCCGTGTCGAACTAAGTCCCCATCAATTAAACCCAAATCAGCATGAATTAAAGACCTTGAACCAGGTAAGTTTTTAAATTCTATTGATATATCTAAAGACTGGTAAGCTTGGCGTAAAACTTCTTTTGAAACTAAATTTACAGGATCAGTATCTTCACCAAAGATTGAAATAACAAGTTTCTGTTGAGAATATAAATTTAGATTAATAAACAAAATCATAAAAAACAATACTGTTTTATACAAAGTTATCCCTTTTTTATAAATTAAAACTTATCCTGATTAATTAAACTATAATACTTTTTTATAAAAAAATATATAATCAGATACTTCCATAACATTTATATTATAGATCATTTAAATCATCACCAAACATATTTAAATTCTCACTATTAATTTGCAATAATCAGATAAAAAATATCTGGCTCTCATTCTATTTCTACATTGACATATTCCTAGCAAAAGAGATATACTTTTTTATAGATAAAATAACAGGGTATTTCATGGATTTTAAAAAGTTTCATCCTCTCATTCAAAAATGGTTTGAAGAAAAATATCAAACACCTACAGATATTCAGTTAAAAGCCTGGCAACAAATTAGTCGGAACGAACATGTTTTAATTACTGCACCGACAGGGAGTGGTAAAACTTTCGCAGCCTTTTTATGGGCAATAAATCAATTAGCTTCAAAAAAATGGCTTGGAGGCCAAACCCGGGTACTTTACATATCTCCATTAAAAGCACTCAATAATGATATAAAAGTAAACCTGTTACAACCCCTGGCTGAGATTAAAGAGATATTTGAAAAAGCTGATGAGGTTTTTCCCCAGATAAAAGTACAAACCCGTAGTGGTGATACTTTACAAAGTGAAAGACAAAAAATGCTTCGCCATCCACCGGAAATACTCATCACTACCCCGGAAACACTCAATATTCTTTTAACTTCAAAAAATAACCGCAATCTCTTAAGAGGTATTGCAACAGTTATATTAGATGAAATTCATGCTTTAATCGGTGATAAAAGGGGAAGTTATTTAATCTCTGCTATTGAAAGAATGACTCTCCTGTCTGGAGAATTTCAGCGGATCGCCCTATCTGCGACAGTAAAGCCCCTGGAAAAAGTTGCTGATTTTGTAGGAGGATATCAACTAAAAGATTCCATTCCACATCCGGAATATCAAAAAAGAAAGGTTCATTTTGTCCGTTCGGATATCACCAAAAAGTATAAAATAAAGGTTGCCTTTCCTTCCGATTCCCGGGACTTGATGATTGATGATTCAGTTTGGCCTGTTTTGATACATGAGTTTAAAAAAATACTGAATCAGTACAATTCTACCTTGTTTTTTGCCAACAGCCGCAGAATTACAGAAAAAATTTCCCGTATGATTAATGAAGAAGAAAAAAAGGAACTTGCTTATTCACATCATAGTTCTTTATCAAAAGAGATCAGGTTAGCAGTAGAACAAAAATTAAAACAGGGAGAATTGAAAGCTATTGTAGCTACCAATTCATTGGAATTAGGCATAGATATTGGGCATCTGGATCAGGTCGTGCTCATTCAATCTCCTATGGCAGTATCCTCTGCTATTCAGAGAATTGGCCGGGCTGGACATCAGGTCGGTGAAGTCAGTGAAGGAACTATTTATCCTACCTTTGGCCGTGATTTTTTAGATGCAGCTGTTATAGCCCGTTGTGTTATGGATCAGGATATTGAGGAATTTCATCCTGCTGAGGCTCCGCTGGACATCCTTGCTCAAGTTATCCTCTCAATGTGTCAAACAGAAACCTGGAACATGGATGATTTATATCACTTTATCAAAACCATTTACCCTTATCGTAATTTATTGAGAAAGCAGTTTGACTTAGTATTAAAAATGCTGACTGGTCAATATGCTGATTCTCGAGTTGCCGAACTCTCACCGCGGTTATCAATGGATAAAATAGATGGTACTGTTACTGCCCGAAGAGGAACCGATTTTCTCCTTTATTTAAATGGAGGGACAATCCCGGAACGGGGGCATTATCAATTGCGATTAGAAAAAAACAAAGCTCGTATTGGTGAATTGGATGAAGAATTTGTCTGGGAAAGAAAAGTGGGAGAAACCTTTAACCTGGGTAATCAAATCTGGCGAATTCAGAGAATTACCCACAATGATGTAGAAGTGGTTCCAACCAGCAACCCTCTCAATATTATCCCTTTTTGGCGAGCAGAAGAATTAAACAGAGGATTTCATTTATCAGAAAAAATTGCTCTCTTTTTAGAACAAGCTAATCACCACTTAAATGATTTAAATTGGAAAAAACAATTACAAACAATGCATTATCTGGATGATGGAGCTTCTCAGGCATTAATCGATTTCTTAAAAAGACAACTGGAAGCTACTGGCACTCAACTTCCCCATCGTCATCATCTAGTTATTGAACATTATGATGATCCATTTAATAAAAGTGACAACAAGCAAGTCATTCTCCATACCCTCTGGGGCGGCCGAATGAATCACCCTTTTGCTCTGGCTCTTTCTGCATATTGGAAAGAAAAATATGGTTATGCATTAGAAACCATTGTCAATAATGATTGTATTCTCCTGATGATGCCGCATGATTTTCAGGTAGAAGATATTTTAACTGCTGTTAAACCGGAAAACCTGGAAAATTTTATCCGATTACAATTGGAAAATACTGGTTTTTTTGGGGCAAAGTTTAGAGAAAATGCTGGCCGGGCAATATTGCTAACAAGAAAAAGTTTCAATCGCAGAGTTCCCCTCTGGCAAAACAGGTTGAGAGCAAAAAAACTCCTCAATGCAGTCATTAAGTATCCTGATTTTCCTATTGTTCTTGAGACCTGGAGAGAATTCCTGCAGGATGAATTTGATCTGGAAAACCTGAAAATTCTATTAGATGAGTTAGCCAGCGGTGTTATCAAAGTCAGTCAGACAATAACTCAAAGCCCCTCCCCTTTTGCAGACGGATTGATTTGGAAACAAACCAATAAATATATGTATGAAGATGACCGGCCTTATGGAGATAGTACATCTAATATCAGTGATCAACTGATTAAGGATTTAATTTTTTCTTCAGACATGCATTTTGATATACCACCGGAAGTTATTGAGATCTTTACTGCAAAAAGACAACGGACAGCAGAAGGGTATGCCCCTGATTATGCACTGGATTTAATGGATTGGATTAAAGAAAGGTTGCTGATTGAGCAATCTGAGTGGGATCAGTTGTTAACAGCCATACAGCAGGATGGTGATCAGCAACCTGCTGTATGGCTCCAGTCTTATTCTGACAAAATTGCGAAAGTCCAATTTAACGATAATACTCCCACCTTTATCGTCAGTATTGAAAATCTTCCCTTTATCAGTCAAGTATTTCAAATCAATCAAAAACAACTCAATTTATCTATGATCACTACAGAAAAGACTAAAAACCAAGACTG
>JAKSBL010000077.1 GCA_022361115.1 Spirochaetota bacterium
AAAAAATTAAATAAAAAACATGGTGTTTATCAAGTTGTAATAGAAGAAGATTGGGTGCATAATGAAATTGCTAATCAATATATTTTATCTGATCATGTACTTGAATTACCACCTTCACTAATAGACAGGCGGGATATACTCGAAACAATCCGCTTAATGAATATGCACAATAAAATTATCAAACCAAAATTTGAAGTTTTACTGGTAGATGTCACATTCGGTGTAAGTGATTATCAATTTATAAAAAATCAATATCAATGTTACAAAAAAATATTTCATCAATTATTTCCAGAACTAACTCTTGAATTAACTTTTAAAAAATTTGCTGAACTAGATCATAATAATCGTCTAAATCTATTCAATCAGTTGTATCAATCAGCATCAGATTGTATTATCCAACAGAATATTTTTAATCTTATACAGAGTGAAAAATTTATGCAATTTGTTAAATTAGATGACTATAAAAATCAAAGAATGGTTCGAGAACAAATAATATCCCAAAATATTAAATATTTTTCTAATAAATATTCTAATAAATCTTTTCTTATATATTATGGAGATTCACATGGAATGAAAGTAAGGCAAAAATTAAAAGAAAAAAATGGAATTGAATTTGAGTTTACTCCCTTTGTAGTGGAATTAATGAAATCAGGTTATCGAGTTCATACTTTATCATGTATACCGGTTTTAGGTGATGCTATCTGGAGTTATGGTCGCTATAATTATACAGGTGTTCGATTAATAGGATTAGAACACAATATATCCATGATTAATGAAACAATTAAAAATTTAAATGATGATGAATATTTATATTTACCAACCAATATTTTTGACGCAGATCTTGAATACTCTCAAAAGTATGCTTCTATATTTCACCCATTAACTGATTTTCCATATGAGAGACAATCATTAGAACATGAAATAGAAAACCGCAGAGATGCGATAATATTCTTAAAAAAAGTAAGTCCAAATTGGCCGTGGAAGGTAAATTCGGATTGATACTTAAAATCTTTTTGACTATAAAGAACTTCTGATTTTTCTGCATAACATTGATTTGATTCTTTTGATTACTTTTAAAAAGAATCGAACACCAATAAAAAATAATAAAACTCTATTAAATAAAAATCCCCTGTCTAATGAAACAGGGGAATAAGTTAAATTCATATTTGATTTAAGTTTCTGCTTCAGTAGTACCAAGAGTTTTTTTCTTGACTGATTTCCATGCATGTAATGCTAGAGAAATCCCGATAACTCCATAGACAACAAAAGCACGAAAAAACTCTCCGAGTTGTGCATCACCAAACAATGCTTTACCAGCATTTGGAGAAACGATAAAAACTGAATGAAATAGAACACACCCTAAGAGACACTGCCAGATAGTTGCCTTGGTTACTGTTGCACCACCAATCAGAATTGAGGCGATAGCAAAAAAACCAACCTGCTTAAAGCTGGCATAAGTATTCATGGTACCGATATTTTGCAAGAATATTATCTGTCCCCAGGCAGCAAATACAATAGAAATAATAACTGCCACCATTCTGGTTTGATCAACATTGATACCAGCTACTGAAGCAATATGCTGGCTCTGACCTATTGCTTTAAAATCCTGACCCAATTTGGTTTTCATAATTAATACATTAAATAAACATAGACCAGCAATAAGTAAAAAAGTTACCACAGGAGCTTTGAGCATGGCTGTCATCCGAAAGTCTGGTAGGGTTAAAATCATTATTGAAACGAACAAACTTATACCAGGTACAATAAAAGATACCAGTTTTATTTTTTCTTTGTTCTTTAGACTCAAAATGATTTTAATAATTATAAAAACTAAAGCTATAATTATAATCAAAACCCATACATTCATCCTGAAGATATAATCAATCGCGTATTTCATCCCTTCACCATGTTTTGAACCCATAGATATTGTGTTCCGCAGCCCTATCCCATCGGGTTTAAGCATCGGTGTATCTTTAAAAGGAATTAAAGTACCAATTAAAATCAAAAAGACAAATTGATAAATCCCTTCGGCAAAAAAACCGACAAATAAACCTGCAATCATTTCCTGGCCTTTTGTCCTATTATATAAAGACCCAGTTAACCAGCCAAAAAATATTGCTAGGGGTGTAGCAATAGCGGTTGCAAATAAAATTCCAGTAGTACCGTCTATCCCAAAGTAGGTTGCAAGTATCAACCCAATTTGTCCCGCCATAGCACCTACAACAATTCCAAAGTTAAGCCCAACTCCTGCAACAATAGGAATGATCAGTGATAAAATAAGAAAGGGATTTCTTGACATACGGCTGATTAATTCCATTAACAGAAAGTTTAAGGGCAAACCTGATAAATATGCACCTATTATTGTTATAAATATAAATAAAATTACAACTGCATTGTGTTTTAAAAACTCTGCAAGATTAAACTGTTTTTTAATTGTTAATTGTGTCATACTATTACCCATTGCCTTTCACCTTTGTAAGAGCATATAAAATGATCCCGTTCTGTGTAACCATTCGTATTATCTCAGATAAATCTGCGCCTTGTGTAAGATCATTCAAAACAGGTTGTGAGACAACTAAAAGTCCTTGAAATAGAAAAACCCCAATAATTACATGCGACACTTTTGCCCTGGATGCTGTTGCTCCACCAATCAAAATAGCTGCTACAGCGGGAAAAGGCATATATAAAGGAGCTACATATAACTGCACAAAATTAATACTTTGTGAAAAAACAATAATACCAATTGCGGCAATTATTGTTGACAAAATATTGGCTGTAATGCGGTTACGATTGATGTTCACACCTGATGCTTCTGCAAATTTAGGATTCATCCCTCCTGCCAGCATCTCAGTCCCTGTTTTGGTTTTTGTAAAAATCCAAACTAAAAAGCATACTCCAAAGAATGTCAACAGTAAGCCTGTCGGTATTCGCAAATTGCCAATTTCAAAATATAAAAAGTCATTTAAAACTTTACCAAAGGTTTTATCCAGAGGGAAGACATTACGCAAGCCTTTTCCTAAAGCCCATTTCATTATACCACTTTTAACAGGAAGTATAATCCAGCCAATACACATAAATTGAACAATTGCAAATCCCATAAAAGTAGCAATGGTCATCTCCTGGCCCTTTACCAAATTCAGCAATCTTCCATAAAAATAACCGGCAATTATGGCAAATGGAATTGAAATGGCTGCTGCAACAAACAATCCGGGTATACCAAAAATACCCATTTCAATGCTCAAAATAATTCCCAATAAACCGCATATAATTCCGATTGAAATAGCAAAATTTGGCCTTGAACCGGATTGGATAGATGGTAGGATAGCTAAAACAAGTAAACCATTCATACCTACTCTTAAAATAACATCACTAAGAAAGGTTACTATATCCATCCCCCTGATTCCGCCAATAGCCAGAAAGAGCAGAAATAGTGACCCGATCATAAGCCTGGGAATTCCAATTTTTTGTATAATGTTTTTCATATTAATCACCACTCTTCTCAATAATTTCTTCAGTCATACCAGACATCATCAAACCATAATCTTTATCCGGAGCATCAGGAGGCAGTATACCAGCAACCTTTCCTTCAGTGATTATTGCTACACGATCTGCTATACTGCGTACTTCCGCTAATTCTGAAGAGGTAATTACAATAGTCATTCCCATTTCCGTATTCAGTTTGACCAATAAATCCAGCACTAATTTTTTTGCCCCTATGTCGATCCCACGTGTTGGCTCAGAAACAAAAAGGATTTCAGGATCTTGAGTTAAAGCCCGAGCAACACATACCTTTTGCTGATTCCCTCCGCTTAAACGGCCTGCATTTTGATGAGGCCCCGTACAGCGAATATCAAAACCTTCTATCATCTTTTTAGCATGTTTGGTAATATTGAAAGTATCCTGAATATTGAGAAATCCAAATTTTTTCAAAAACTTATTTTGTACTTTAAGGGCAGTAAAAGCAATGTTCATTTCAATAGATTCATCTAAAATAAGCCCAACGCCCCGTCTATCTTCAGAAACAAAGGCCAGTCCGTTGGCAAGCATAGCTCCTGTATTATTTAATTCAACAAGTTTTCCATGTAATTGTACCTGACCAGCAGATTGAAATAGCCCCATTATACCATTGGCCACACCAATTTTGCCCTGGCCGGCTAATCCGGCTAAACCTAATATCTCCCCTCTGTGTACCTGAAGATCAATTCCTTTTACTTCTTCTCCTGGCATGTCAACATGAAAATCTTTGAGATCCAGAATAATTTCATCCTTTTGAGAGGTTTTTTTTGCCTTTTGGGTAATATGAATCTCACGACCAACCATCAATTCAGCTATTTCATCAACTGACGTATCAGATGTCTTTTTACAAGTAACTAGCTCACCATCTTTTAAGACAGTAACCCGATCAGAAACTTCCATTACCTCATCTAATCTATGGGTAATAAACAGAATGGCAATGCCCTCATCAGCCAATTTTTTCATAGTTTTCAATAAGTTATCTGCTTCACTTTCAGCTAAAACAGCTGTAGGTTCATCGAAAACCAGGATTTCCAGATGGCTCTTATCTATTTCTCTGGCTATCTCTACAATCTGCATATGTCCAACTGGTAATCCAGCGACCTTAACATATTCTTCAACATTTAAATTCAACTTATCCATTGCATTACGTGTATCCGCATGCATCTCTTTAAAGTTAACTGTTTTTAAACGCTTAACCCTAGTAATTTTACTTACCAAATTATCTTTGGTTATTTCACGATTAAGCTTAACATTTTCAGTAATGGAAAAAGCTGGTATCAGCATAAACTCTTGATGGACCATACCGATATTCGCTTCTAACGCCTCTTTTGGTGAATTGATATTGACTTTTTTCCCATCAATTCGTACTTCTCCCTGAAATCCTCCGGTACTATGTATTGCTTCCATACCGAAAAGGATATTCATTAAAGTAGATTTTCCTGCCCCGTTTTCTCCTATAAGACAGTGTATCTCTCCTGCTTTCAGGCTCAGATCCACTCCTTTAAGGACCTGATTATTCCCAAAGCTTTTCTTAATATTTTTCATTTCTAGCCGATATGTATCCAAGTTGCACCTCTCTTTTTTGGTCCAGATTAGACTTACAATAAATAAATGAATAATAAGTTTAATCAAGTGGACTATAAAAAAGGGTTGCTAGGTCACCCCAACAACCCTATTCCGAATTAAATCTGTAAATATTAATTTAAAAAAAATAATACTTAAAAGTCGAGGAAACCTGAAAGAATCATTTTGAAATGATCGATTTTTTGACCATTTTCATCTAATGGAGTTATAGAAACACTCCCACCACCAAAATCAGTCAGATAATTATCATAGGCTTGCTGTAGTTTAGCTTCATCAAGTTTGTCATGACCTTCTTTAATCCAGTTTATAGCATATTCTGCACCAACTTCTATGAACATCATATTTACAGGAACTGGCCAGGTTGAAAGACGTCCACTCATACCAGCTTCAGCTACTTTTTCTGTAATCTGATCAATGATAAATGGAAAATTACCAGCTTTTTCTTCAGGGATATCTACTTCTAATGCACTTGGAAATCCATGTGTTGGAGATGGACAACAAGGCTGTGGATAAATAGCTTTAGTAGAAACAATAGCCTTAATCATAGCTGGCTGCATAGCACAGTTTGTACCAAAGAAAGCAGTGTCTTTTCCATATTTTGCTACCATACGAGGAATATCTTCTAAGATAAATTGTTGAGTTGCAGAAACTCCACCATCTGCTGTTGGATCCGGTGCAGTTGCATCAACAAAATCGAGTCCCAATTTAGCACAATTTTCTTTAAAAAGTTCACGTCTTGCAGCTAAGAGCGCATAAGACATATGTCTTGGAAAAGAATAATGTACAAATGTTTTAGCACCTAGTTTTTTTGCTTGTTCAATAATAGCAGAACCCATACCTAATTCATCAGGCATAAAAATCAAATCAGCACGAGCAGCTATCATTGGAGGATCCTCACCAGGAGTCCCAACAATAATTAAAAGATCATCTCTCATTTCTTTAACTTTGTCGATAGCAGCTGAAGTCCCGGGAACTCCCTGGACAATAATCAATGCTTTAAGATCAGGATCTGATGCCAAGCCAGCTATGTTTGCAATAACAGTTTCCTGCTCATCCATAAATCTGTCGGGATAAGTTTGCACAACAATATGGTCTGCGCCATACTTTTTTAACATAGTTTGTGCAGCCCTGTATTCTTCTTCATTTTGAGCAACTGTTCCGGTTACAATACCAATTTTCCAGGTATCTTTATTCTTTTTCCTTTTCTTCAGAAACCAGCCTGTTAGAAGTGATAAAGATAACAATACCACTAACATTGTCACTAGAAACTTTTTCATAAATTGTCCTCCATAAAATGATTATTACTAAAGTAGTGATTTAGAAAGCATATCACTACTTATTTTAAAAGTCAAATAAAAAATCCTGTGTTCCATTGTATTCTATTTTTTGCATAATGAGAATAAAAAAAGCAAAGTAATTAAAAGTTTAAAAAAAATTATATATTTTCTCATAAAAAGTGTAAAAAATAAGGATTTTCTTTTAAATAACTCAAAAGAGAATATTGAAAAAAAAAATAAAATTTTTGTTATTTTTAAAAAAATATCCTTTATAATATAATGAATTTAAGGAGGAATCCTTATTAAGGATTATATGTAATTAAAAAAAAGTATTGAATGTTATAATATAAACCAAAAGGAGCAAAAATGAAAATCTATCTCAGTGTTGACATTGAGGGTATTACGGGTATCTGTCATTGGGATGAAACAGAAAAAAATAAACCAGATTATCAATATTTCGTCAACCAGATGAATAAAGAAGTAAAAGCTGTTTGTGAAGGTGTAATCAAGGGCGGAGCTACGGAAATCTGGATAAAAGATGCTCATGGCAGCGGAAGAAATTTAATTTTAGATCCTTTACCAGAAAACACTTATCTCATCCGGGAATGGAGTCTTCATCCTTATTTTATGATGCAGGAAATAGATGACACTTTTTCTGCAGCAATGCTGATTGGTTACCATTCCTCTTGCGGGACTAATACCAATCCTCTTGCTCACAGCATGTCTTTAAAAATCCATTCAATGAAAATCAATGGTGAGTATGGCAGCGAATTTTTACTCAATTCCTGGATAGCCAGTTATCATCAGGTTCCTGTGGTACTGATTAGTGGAGATCAGGGAATATGCAATCAAGCCCAGCAACTTATCCCGGAAATACAGACTGTTGCTGCTGAGGAAGGTAAGGGGCGCTCTGTTATCCAGCAACATCCTGTTAAAACCTTGAAAAGTCTACAAAAAAAAGCTGAACAAGCCTTAAAGAGTGATTTAAAAAAATGTCTATTAAAACTTCCCTCTTCTTTTTCCATTGAAATTGAGTATAAAAATCATGCAGATGCATATCGAGCTTCGTTTTACCAGGGTGTAAAACAATTAAATGCAAACACTATTGTCTTTGAAGCAACAGACTATTTTGAAATATTACGAATGATGCTTTTTGTCCTTTAATTTACTCTCTTTTACCAGGCCGAATGTCGAGATTTTTATTAAGACCAGTTTTATATTTCTGAAGGATTATTGACCATTAAGATAGTTGCTTAAAATCATTCTCTATGATGATCATAATCAAATTATTGATAAATTCAATTATTATTACTTGACTGAGTCAACTAATTATGCTAGCATCTATTGGAATGATTAATGACTTAGGGAGGTTTTGATATGTCTCACCCAATCATTGAAAGTATTCGTAAGTTTAATCGTTTTTACACTCAGCTCATTGGTTTATTAAATCAGCAAATTTATAAAAGTAATTATACTTTAACTGACTGCCGGACTATTTTTGAAATAGGGAAGCAGCCTGGTATTACGGCAGTTGAAATTTGTCAATCCTTAGGGCTTGATCCCGCCTATTTAAGTAGAATTTTAAGCCAATTTGTTAAAAAAGGTATTATAAAAAAAGAAACTGCTCAAGAAGATAAACGGAAGCAATTTATTTTTCTGACACCCAAGGGAAAAGTAATATTAGACGATCTGGAAAATAAATCCAATGCCTTTAATGAACAGCTTATTCAGCCACTCACTCAAGATCAACAGGAAAAACTCATCGGCTCAATGGAAAGTATTCAATCTTTATTGTATCAAAAAGAACAACAAAAAGGATATACCTTTCGCTCATACCGACCCGGTGATATTGGTATCATCATTAGTAAACATGCTGTTTTGTATGCAACAGAATATGGTTTTGATCACACTTTTGAAGGATTTGTTGCTGAAACCTTTGTGGATTTTTCAAAAAACTACGATCCTGACAAAGAACACTTCTGGATTGTAGAGTCCAGTACCAAAACTGTCGGTTCGATTGCCATTGTTCACCGCGATCGGCATACCGCCCAATTACGCTGGTTTTTCTTAGATCCCCAAGCTCGCGGCCAGGGATTAGGAAGTAAAATGATGAGTCTAGCCATGGATTTTTGCAAAACCAAAGGATATGAAAAAGTCTACCTCAGCACTGTTTCCCAACTAAAAGCTGCCCGATATTTATATAAAAAGTATGGTTTTTCTTTAGTAGAAGAAAAACCAGTACATATTTGGGGACAAGATCTGGTTGATGAAAAATGGGAAGCTAATATAAAAGCTTTATAGCAAAGACTCCATCTGCAGGCAACCTGCCGAACACCAACTCCAATACGGGTTAGTGATTGAATTAACGATGCCTCATCCATACATAAAACATGGTCAAAGGCCACCATAATACTCCAAATATCGGAAAGACACACCAAATTATGGTTGGTGTATAGTAAAAATTGATGAAACAAAAAAGGGCAATCAAAAGTGAAGTTCCCCAAAATGAATATCCAAACCGGATTTTCGCCAATTTTCGTGCTCTTCCACTTTGTTCATCCATTAATTCCTGCCTTATCTCATTAATATCTCCAAAATCAACAATAGCTTTATTGATAGCATCTTCTTCACTTTTTCCCTGGTCCATCAAATCCTTCACTTTATCTTGCAAATTTAAAGTAATCTCTTCCACAATTTCATGCTTTTTTTGACTTTCTTCAACATCACTAAATAGATTCTCTACATATTGTTGTAAGGTTCTCATTTTTTATCCTCCATAAAGATATTAATAATTTCTTTGGCTTCTTTCCACTCTTTGATCCGTTCTTCAAAGAATGAATGTCCTAAGGAAGTTGCTTTATAGTACTTCCGCCTTCCCCCTTGTGTTTCATCGCCATAATATGACCGGATCAATCTTTTTTTCTCTAAACGTTGAAAAACAGCATAAAGGGTTGCTTCTTTAATAAGAAATTTCTCTTCTGTTCTCTGACTAATCTCTTTTGAAATTTCATAACCATAACGATCTTTTTCTATGATTAAACGGAGAATGATGGAATCAAGGTGACCTCGTATGATATCACTACTGATCATAAAATACCTCTATCTGCTATATTACTCTATCACATATAATAATATAACACATATTTCTTTCACTGTCAAAACAAATCAAAAAAAAGTCTAAGCAGGATGTAGTTTTTTAGTAATCTGATTTGTCATTCCAGCCATAATGCCGAAACATACATTATATCCTAAAATTTCATTCAAGTTTTATTTATATGAAAAAAAAGAAAAAGTGGTATATTAGAATAATATTCTAAGTTTTTCTTTCGTCAATGTATAAAAATTGTACAAAACAGGACTTAAATCATGAATAAACCAGCAACTAATACAGTTCATCTAGTAGAAATTACTGAAGATACAATCAATGACATTCTAAATTTAAAAGTTACTCCTCAGCAGGAAAAATTTGTTGCTTCCAATGCTGTCAGTATTGCTCAGGCGCATTTTTCAAAAACTGCCTGGTTTCGGGCAATCTATGCTAATGATCAACCCGTTGGTTTTATCATGTTGGATGATAATGAAAAAAAACCAGAGTATTTCTTATGGCGTTTAATGATTGATGCCCGATTTCAAGGAAAGGGATATGCAAAACAAGCAGTTCTGCAATTGATAGATTATGTCAAAACAAGACCCAACGGAAACCAGCTTTATGTCAGCTATGTTCCTGGAACAGGTGGACCGGAAAAGTTTTATCAAAAATTAGGCTTTAAGGCTACTGGTGAATGGGATGAAGATGAGAAAATTTGCTGCCTGGCTCTCAATTAAAAATTAAGCAAATTTGTTTAATTAAGTTTTTTCTTTTTAATTCCTATAAATATTACGATAATTATCTTAGGAATATGAAAAAAGTATCATTAACTATCACTCTCATATGTATCATTTTCTTATTTTCATTTCAAAATCCAACCAAAACTGACATTTTACTGGATGTTGACTTTATATCCCAATATCCACCTGGCACAGGCTGGGGAAATACCAATAATTGCAGTCAGACTTCATTCTATATGGCTTACTGCTATTTTAAAAACCAAAAACCAACTGTTCAAGGTATAAAAGATATTGATGACTGGTTAAGTAGACGGCTTGGTTTACCTATCAATCAATATAATGGATCCAAAATGAATCACAGACAATTAATCTCTTTGATTTTTTATTATGGCCAGTTTTCAAATAGCCAGTATCACCAATTTTATAATTTAAATAAAGTAAAAAAGGATTTACTGCAAAACAAACCTGTCATTGCTATTATTCATTATCCCTCTCCTGGCAACAAAGAGGAGTGGATTGCTCATGCTGTATTGATCATTGGTATGAGCGACGAATATATATATATACATGATCCAGGCAAAACAAAAGGGGCTAATCAGGCTTATCGCAAAGCAAAATTCAAGCAATACTGGAGTTACTATGATTATCCGGCTTTTACCATTTCTCCCTGAGTCATTAAAAATGATACTGATACTGATTAATTTTTCCTTTTAGCAGATAATCCACTAGAATAAAGGATTGCAAAAAAGCACCATATACACCTAAAATCATCTTATTATGATACAATCCAGGGATAGGAGTTGTAAATCCAAATCGATTGTTTCCTGACTGCCTATTAATTTGAGCCATATCATAACAATTACCTTCACTGAGCTTATACATACCTTGAAACTCAATAGGTGTGATTATTTTTTTACTGATGATCTTCTGATTAAAGTCAGGGTCAATTACTTTTGCTATTTTCCGATATAAAAAATCTTCCCAGCGCGCTATTTCTGAAAAATAAGCATTCCTCCCTAGTTTAGCTATTTTCAGCCAATAAGAAAAGGAAACAGGAACAACCAAAATTTCAATAGCATAAACTCGTTCTTCCATCTCTCTTACGGATAGGGCAAAATGAAAAATATCAGAATGAAGGGGATCGGTATGATTTTCAGCTTTTTCTAATAAAAATGCAAATGTATTGTTTCCTCCATAAAATAAGATTTGTCCATTATCACAAGGGTAGTCCATTTCCGGTTGTACTATAGCTTTAATTATAAAACAGGATTGAGTCATTTCTAGTTGATTTATCTTAGTAGTAAATGAAGAAGAAAGTAAATCGGGATCAACTATTTTTTGAAACATGTTTTTTGTATCAATAGTACTGATCACTTGGTTAACATAAATACTTTTTCCATCTTTTAAACTCATTTTAAATTTATGTTTCTCTTTACTTAAGGATTGTAATTTTTGAGAAAAATAACATTTTACTTGTTCCTCTTTTAATCTGCTATCTAATTGATTTAGTAACTCTTGAAAGGATTGTAAAGGGACGCATCCTTTTTCTGCCAAATTGATCATTGCGATTATGGGGATTAAAGTATTTAACCTGTCTGGGGATAACTGACCAATACCGGCAAAACTTTGCAGAGTTTTTAATAACAAGGGATTTTTAAAATGATACTGGTTTAAAAAAGATTGATAGTCTTTATTAGCAAAACGGATCATTTTGGTCATGGTAAAAGGAAATTTTAATAAATCCAGAAAAGAAAATTTACTTTTTAAACGCAAAAACTGGTGATTAATATTCTGGCAATCTTGCCAGAATTTTTTAATAGAAAATTGATCTTCAGGAAAATATTGTATAAGTTTTTCTTCAAATTGCTGTATACCTGTTGGTAACTGAATACTGGTAATTTGACCTTGATCAAAAAAATGAATAGAATAAATATTCTTCAGATTTCTTTTAGTGGGAAAGTTAATTTTTAGATATTTTAAAAAACAGCTAATATCAGGATACATATAAACAGAATCAACATAATGATTCTGTAACAAATGAGAGGAAGCAACTCCGCCAATGTGAGATTGCTTTTCCAGCAAAACAATGTTTGCTGATGGCATCTTTTGCTTCAATAATAAAGCGGTAACTGCTCCACTCAAGCCCCCACCTAAAACTAAATAATCTGCGTTATCCAACAGTACCATTTTATCAACCTCTTAACACAATTATAGTCTATTAATAAACTTCACTGTTATGACTATTTAGAAAATTATTTTATCCATACAATTTTTAATCGGTATTCAAGATTTATGTAGCCAGCTTATTTGATAAAACAGCTTAAAGTTTAATAATAATTATTATACAGATTTTTTGTAAATATTTATTTTACTTGACAC
>JAKSBL010000293.1 GCA_022361115.1 Spirochaetota bacterium
AAATCTTACACTTACACTTCCATAATTATAAGAATTACCATCCGTAGTTGTATATGCCCAGAAAGATATCGTTCCTTTATCACTTTTAGAGTTTTGAATTTCAAAATGAAAAGTAGACTGATTATTATCAGTACTATAGATTGCATTATTATACTTAGCTTTTGATAAATCACTCGTTAACCCAAAATCATGTTGATAAATTACAACAGCATCTCCTAATTCTGTTTGTGTAATATCTTGATTATCACACTTACTCCAAAAAATCGGATCTTTATATGGACTAGTATTTTTCAGATAATTCCCGCTATTCACAACATCCTGTTTAATACTCTTGCGCCAGATAAATTTATCCGGGGCAAATTTACTATGACTGCTGAAAGGCTTGATTCCATAATTGGCTTCATTATCCAATCTTGGTGTACCATCATAAACAGGCAGATCAATTTTCTGCTCTTGTATGGTCACTTCTTCTGGCCGGTCAATGTCTCCAAAGCCCTCTTTTTCTTCAGAAAAAGCATTTTTTTCTGCCAGGTCAACTGCCTCAACTTTAACTTTATGAGTAGAAGAAGGAACAATATTAAAAACTTCCAGATTATCCCAGACCAGCTGATATTGCTGGTCCCCTTTTATAATCAGTTCTGGTGTTTGATTGATAATGCTGGTTCCATAGTGTAAGTAACCTCTGGCAAAGTTGGCTTCCGTTACATTAGCAGTCAGACTAACCAGTTTATTGTAATCATTATCTGGGTGAAAAGACTCTATGGCAACAACTGGAGAGAGTTTGTCATACATAAAGGTGTACTGTTTTTCATAGGTATCCTGCAGATGTTCTCCTACAGTAATAACCAGCTGATTTTTCCCTTCTTTGATTGCAGAGGTAGAGGTAAAGTCAAAATCAGTTAATTCTGTTATCTCTCCGTCCCCTTGGTCTTGCCAGATGTTTTGATTATTTAAAACAACTTCAATAGCCGTGGTTTTATCTTTAGTGATAGTCATGGTTGGCAGGTCAGCATCACTATAATACTGATCTGTTAAATTTTGTGAGAAAGTAATGACTGTTGGATCATTTTCTCCTGCGTAATGATAATCAAAGAGGTAATCATGCATGCCTGGTTTTCCGGAATGAGAATAGGACATCGTAACGGTATTGTTTTGCTCTGGATCCTCATACTGGAGTTTCCAGTAAATCCGGTTAGTTCCCTTTTTGATTATTTCACTAGGTAAGTAGACTATTTCCCCGTCTTTTTCTAATTGAAAATAAGTATTGTCAATCCGGTCCAGTTCACCGGTTAAGGTATTGGCACTATCGTAATTGGTAATCAGGGTGGCAATGACTTTGCCTGCAGTTGGCAGATCATTGCGGTTAAATGTAAGTTTAATCGGAATATCCGGTTTGACCATTTGCTCTGGGGTCCAGGTATCTGGTCCCATAGGACTGAAATCCGGAATAAAATTGGTATTTTCAAAGGCTTTTATTGCTGTGATCTTTAGCCCCTTTTTCAAATCTGTCAGAAAAGGGATAGTTGGGATCACTGCTACATAAAAGTCTTTCGAGTATTCATCATTCTCTAAGACAGCTTTCACTTTAAACTGAAACTTATTGCTAGAATCAACCTCAATGATCATCTCATTCTGGCCGTTTTCAAACACCAGGCCAGGAGTATAGCTTTTCACAATCAGGTCAGAGAAAGTATAGAGGGATTTCACTTCACCTGAGATGTCATACTCTCTGGTAAACTCGTAGGGGGCCTCACTACTTTCATAAGCAAAAACCTTTAGGAACTTGGCAATAGAGATACCATTGTATTCAGTTCCTTCCGGAGCATCCATGATAGAGTCATCAGAAGCATCATTATCATAAAAAATAATTTCCTGCTGGTCCTCACTCATGTTATAGTTAAAATCAGGGTACATTCCACTGACGGTATACTCTTTACGAACACCACCTGGATTTTCACAATAAACCACCAGCCTCTGTCTGCCTGGTACTAGTTCAATCTGCTGGCCGGTAAATTGTTTTCCTTCATAGCCATTGCCCAGGAAAGAGAGATCAATATTGGTATCAGTAGAAGTATCAAAAAGGCCGCTCTTTAAGAGTCTGCCGATTTCACCATCATTCACATCATAGATTTCATAACCGCTAACCAGTCCTGCTAAACCATAAAATTTACCTGATAATTCTACCAGATCAGAGGTAGTATCTATGCTGAAATCAGTAGAATTATCCGGCGTTAGCGGCTGAAAATCATGATGAGAACTGGTTTTATATTCCAGGTCAAAAATATTATTCAGTGATTCAATCACTTCGACCTTAAAACTCACATCTGCACTGGCACCAGCTCCATTGGTACACTGTATTATGATATCAATCTCTTTTTGGTTATTATCAATTTGATAATTGTAAAAAAAGGAACCATCCCAGCCTAACTGAATAGGATTATGAGCAACTAATACTTGTTTTACTGTTCTATCATAAATATATCCCTGAACAGGCAGGTTGATATAACTGCCTGCAGGTTTACAAATTTTAGCTTTAACTTTTTTATAAACCGTTAAATTATAGATCTTCGGGCTGACATTCCCGGATTCATGGAGGGTAAAATCAAAATTAAGATACTTAAATTCTCCATTATTTTTTTTATTTTCCTGAAGTTCACTAAATTCAATATGGATAATCTGGCGGTCATTGCCTGCATCATAATAGGTAGAAATAGTATACTGGCTATCTGTTGACTGATCAATAAAATCCATTAACGACATTTTTGTTAAACTAAAATCAACCGGATCATCATGAGCAGATTTACCCGTGCCTTTTGTGCAAATACTAAATCCAGCTTCTATTCCTGCTGTTTCCAGCCAGACAGGTTCGACTTCAAATTCAAAACCAGTTATTCCGTCTATATCATCATTCACATAATTAAAATTTGCAGTACCGGTTTCACCAAATTTATGATAAATATGAAAAAGCTGCTCATTTTCCAGCCCTTTGCCAATGCCTGTATAAATATGGCTGCTGTTGGTTATAAATAAGTGGTAATTTCCTCCGATCGCTGCTGAAGAAGTATAAACGTCAGGACTGTTAGCATATAATTTATCAAAAAATATCTGTCCTGTGGTCACATAATACTGGCCGCCTGCTGTGTAGAGGAAAACAAATTGATTATTATTAAAACCAACACTATGAACAGGATTAGCTATTCCGCTGTTTAAAAAGTCCAGTTCATTTCTGAAAAAATCTCCAGTTTGTTTATTTTCCATAATGACTTCTGCAGAAGTGCTATTTTTTAATACCAGGTAAGCATGATAGTCGCCATTATCATATTCTCCAAAGGATAAATACTCACCCTTTACTGCTGGCTGGTCATTTTCTCCTTCATGCAGTTTAGGCGGGGTTTTTTGATAAAATTTCTGAGCGCTTCTCGTATAAAATAAGATTTCATTTAAATCAGTGCGCATTACCGCAGTTTTTGCCCCTTCTGTGAGGTAAAACTGCTCAATATTGGCATTATTTTGAAAACTGATTTTTTCCAGCCCATTCACTTGAT
>JAKSBL010000016.1 GCA_022361115.1 Spirochaetota bacterium
AGTAAAAGCATATAATATAGCAAAATATCTTATTGAAAATAATGCTGATATTAATTTGCAGGATAATCAAGGAAATACTGCATTAGTATATGCTATTGAAAGAGGAAGACATAATATTGCTATGCTTTTATTAGAAAATGGTGCTGATATTCATTTGAAAGCAAAATCAAAAGATTTATTTTTAATTGCTTGTGATAAATTGAAATATGATCCATTAAAAATGTTGGTTGAAAAAGGAATAGATATTAATGGACATGATAAGATTGGAAGAAATGCCTTAATGATAGCTTTATATAATATTAGAGGTAGGAAATTAATTGAATATTTAGTAAAATTAGGGATAGATGTTAATGAGAAAGATGATAATGGTGATACTCCTTTATTAATGATAGCTCGTGGTCCAGATACTGAAGGTTATATGGAAATTTTATTAAGATACGGCGCAGATCCAAATATTAAAGATAAAAATGGTAAAACAGCTTTAGATTATTCAGCAATGAAACAATCAGGTGATGAAATATATGTATTACAAAAATATGGAGCTAAACTCTCTACTGAACTTCCATAAATTTAAATAAGTAAGCTTCGGAATATCAGCCGAGGTTAGAATCAAGAAAATTAAAACAAAAAGTTCTAAAATTTGAGAACACAAAAAAAGCAGCTCTGATTGGAATAGAAACTAAAGTATGAAAATATATACTTCGGTTAACAATTTCAATTCTATTTAAGATGGGCTTTGATAAATTGTTCTTGAAAGTTCAATGCCTTCTTAGCAGTTGAGTATTGAAGATTAAATAATATTGTGGTATAAATGACAAAATCGAAGCCAGTTATATAACATGATTTTTCAATACATCTCAGCCGGTATTATCATCACACTCTTTTTCTATCATAGCACAGTTTTTTTCATTGGAAAGAAGAAAAAAGATGCCTGCCTATCTGGTTTACTAATAAGTAACCTTTTTTCCATTATTCTCTTTTCTCAAACAAATCAATTTTTATTGAAAATGCCCTTAACTATCTTAGTTTGCTTTCTGATTTTGCTCTTTAGCAGTCATTTTATCCAACCAGCTCTATCATCAGCAATATTATCTGTTGACTATTCTTTATATTGAACAAGATCAAAACAAGGTTGACTGGTGGCGTGATTTAAGAAAAAAAAGTTATCCAGTGTATCAAGAGGAAAAAGATAAGATGGCAGATTTTCTTTTAGATCAATTCAGTCAATCAGAGACATTGTTTCAAAATAAAGATCAAATCCATCCTGTATTAACCCTGTCTCCGGCCAGTTATGAGCGTTATGGGTCCAAATATCCCTGGCACAAAATTCTTTAAACTATGGGAGAACCCGCATGAGTCCTGTTGTCCTGGATAATCTTTTTATTTCCGGGGGTGCCTGCTTTTTCCTCCGGCATTTGGGGAGCACTTGCCGGAGGCTGGCAAGGATTTACACAATCTTATCAAAAAATAACTGGACAAATAATTGGTCATAAAAAAGTTATCTATCAAAAAGATTAAGTTCTTTTTAAAATCATCAGCCAATTAGGCATGATTTCTAACTCTAGGTGCTGGTTTTTTATAGTATAGGACTTTCCTGCTAATAAATCCTCATATAGTGTATTTTCAGGGGAATTTATTTTAAATTTTAAAGGCTGTTTTTTTGGGGAAGTATTGATAATCACTAAGGTTTCTTCCTGCTGAAAGGTTCTTCTAAAAGCGAGCTGCTGGTGATTGACCAAGAGCTGTTGATAGTCGCCTTGTTTTAAAGGAAGGTTTTCTTTTCTGATTTTTGCCAGTTTTTTTATTGTCTCCTTAAGATGAGGGTGAGGAGCTGTTTTGACAAAAGAGTCTAATTCCAAAGCAGGCCGTAAGTGGTGATCATGACAGGGATCTTTTTTACCTGTTAAGCCCATTTCACTTCCATAGTATAGAGCAGGAATACCGGGCATGGTAAAGAGCAGACCATAGATTGGATAAATATGAGTGCTGTCTTTTAACTGCGAGGTTAATCGATTTACATCATGATTATCTGTAAAATTGTAAAGCCGTTTATTTTTGTAAATTCCATTTTCACCAAACTGACGGTTTAATGAGTAGGCAATTTCAAATAGATTGGTATCATTACAGGAAGAGTAAAAACCTTTGTAGCACTCATAATTAGTAACAGAGTCTAACATTCCAGTACCCATCCATTGATTATAGTCTCCATGAATCACTTCGCCTTTTAACCAGAAATCTTTTTTCCATTCTTTTGTATAGCCTTTTAGTTCTTCCATAAATTCCGGTAATAAGCAATCCGCTGCATCTAATCTTAAACCATCAATTTTAAATTCGTCTATCCAGTATTTTACTGCCTTGAATAAATGTTCTTTCACAGCCTGATTGGTCAAATTGAGTTTACAAAGGTTATAATAACCATTCCAGCTTTCATAAGAAAAAGGATCACCGTAAGGACTGGTTTTATGAAAATCAATACCTGCATACCAATCTCGGTAAACTGAATTTTCTCTGTTTTGTAATAAATCCTGAAATGCAAAAAAATTTCTGCCAGTATGGTGAAAGACAGCATCCAGAATCACTTTAAAACCTTTTTCATGAAGAACCGCTACCAGGTGTTGAAAAGCCTCATTTGTCCCCAGCCGTCTATCTACTTGATAATAATCTGCTACATCATAGCCATGTTCTTCTGACTCAAAAACTGGGCCTAAAAAAATGGTATTGATTTGCAAATCTTTTAAATATTCTATCCATTGGTATAGTTTATCCAGTCTATTGACTGGTTGGGAATGAAAGTCATTTTTTACTGGTGCACCACAAAATCCTAAAGGAAAAATGTGATAAATAATTGCATCATCGATCCAGTGTTCCATCATTTTACTCCTTAATTATGTATACTTACCGTTCGGTATATACTTCAATAAAAAAATTACGAAAAAATTCCGTGCATAAATTGGTGTACAACTTTATATATCCGTTCTTCTGTTAAGTCCAATTTGTTCATCAGCATTAATGAAATATAAGTATTGAGTAAACCAATATAGGATAAAGCAAAATACATTTGACGATCTTTCATGTTGCCATGATCATTAGCAGCCTGGGTAAAAAGGTCTTCAAAAATACTAAACTGTTTTTTTAAAAAAGGGTCCATTAGTTGGTAGGCAGTGCTTTCCCGGGGAGCAAATCCCATGGCTAGCTTCATCCGGATAAAGTGCTGATTTTGGGCAGCATAGGTAAAATAATACCGTCCGCTATCTACCAGGGAGTTTTTTATATCACCTTGATAACTCGCTTTTATCACCAGTTCAGTTAAAAAGGGAGCAAAATAGGAGTCCAAAATAGCCTGTAATAATCCTTGTTTGTTTTGATAATAATGATAGAGTGTGGGTTTTCCAAAACCAGATTCTTTGGCTATTTCCTGAACCCCAACTCCATCATAACCTTTACTGGCAAAAAGTTCTAATGCTGTCTTGAGTATTTTGTCCTTATTTTCCATGCTTTTATTATACCGATCGGTATAATAAAAGTCAAGCTTTTTTTTGAATTATTTCTAAAGATTGTTTAGCCAGTTTTTTTGTTTTAGGGCTACTGCTTTTTGATCGTGCAATTAAGTAAGCTTCAATAGCAGTTTTTTGAAAGCCCTTTTGATAAGCACTCATCAAACAGGGAATGACATCACTATAGAGTAGTTCTTGTGCTTTTTGTTTATAGGTTTGGAAATTATTGGGATCGAGCAGGTATTTTAAAATAAAATCAGTATATTCAGGTCTTGCTTTGATGATTAAATTTAATGAATTCAGGCAGCATTGAGAAGTCATCAGTTTTTCGTCATTGATACATTTTAAAAAAGCTGAAGAAAATTCTTTAAAATTGATTTCTGAACATTGAGAGGTGATTTGGCCCAATAAAGTCAGGCCAAAATCTCTGTGATATGAGTTAGAATGGGATAATAAACGGATAAAGTTGTTTTTGTATTTTAAAAAAACAGTAACCTTTAGTTTTACTGCTTCTTTCAGCACTTCATAACAATGATAATAAATCATTATTTTTTTATGATTGATCATAGAATCAACGGCCAGATCAAGAAAAAATGGTTCATTTATTATCAGTTGAATAAATTTTTCTTTGTCATAATCTTTTAATTGAATTGATTCTAGAAATTTGTCCTGCGTCATTTTTATCATTCCTTTTAAAAATAGTTAAGTATTTATAGGTTTAAAATAAAATCAGCTACTCCTTGTGCTAATTCAGCGATTTTCTTACAATCTACAATGGCGCTATTGTCCTGGGGAGTGTGGGTTATGGTTTGCTTGCCCATATTATCAGTAAACCACTGAGAAGTTAAAGCAATGGCCGGAGTGCCATATTGAAGAAAAATACTGTGATCTCCCTGAGGCCATTGAGCTCCGGGAAGGATACCTGGATATTTAGCAAAAATGGATTTTGCTTTTTTTTCCAACTCAACTGGTAAATCGTAGAAAGAGTAGGCAGAATGACCTTCTTTATAACCGGCTCCGTCAATATTTATATCAAACAGGATATTGGAGAATTGGTTTTGATTTTTTTGTATATAAGCCATCTGGCCGGGAACAGCATAATAATCTTCTCCATTAAAAGCAATTAAATCTAAAGGAATATTACCTCTGTAATCCTGCAAAAGTTCTGCTAATAAAAGTAAAAGGATTACCCCTGTAGCATTATCAATGGCACCAGGAGTTCCTTTTTTTGCATCAATATGTGCTGTTAGGACTACCTTTTTTTGGTTTTGTGACCCTTTTTGAGCAATTACATTGTAACCTTTCCCAGGAATTCGTTGAGAACTGGATTTTAAATAGACTTTGCTGCCTGTCAAGGGGAGGAGCTCCTTTCCTTCTTCTTCTGTCAGATAAACAGAAGGAATATCAAAGTCTCCATCTTCAATAAGGGGAAAAGGGTAAACTCCTCCGGCTAAAGCGGAGTTTCTGCCGGTAGCTGCTATGATTGCTTTTGGCTGGCTTTTTTCCAATTCAGCAATGATTTTTTGATGTACTGCTGGATTGTAAAATACAAAATTTTTTGGCATTAATTGCTCTTGTGCAATTTCACTGTGAAGAAAAACTATTTTATTAGTTATATTGGTTTGTTCTAGCTCTTCTAATGAGGATATGGCAACTAATTCTGCTTCAACTTCACAACCTAATGAATAGGGGCTGACTTTTGCCTGATATTGCTGATCATTTATTTCCAGCTGTACTCCATTTTCTGCCCAATCCATAGCAGAGAATTCCTGGATTTCCGTTATCCAGCCTAATTCTTCCACTTTATTTTTAAAAAATAACGTGGCCTGGCGATTGCCTGCACTACCGACTGATCTATCTTCAATTTGATGACAGAGAATATCCAGATATTTCCTG
>JAKSBL010000263.1 GCA_022361115.1 Spirochaetota bacterium
ATGCAGGATTTAGTTTAGGTGAATACACTGCTTTAAGTGCTGCAGGTCATTTTGATTTTGAAACAGGTGTTCAGTTAGTCAGAGAACGTGGTTTAATCATGGATCAAGCTGTCGTGGGAATTGCTGGCGGTATGGCAGCCATATTAGGTTTGGATGATGAAATCGTGGAAGATGTGTGTCAGCAAACTGATGGAATCGTGGTACCAGTTAATTACAATTGTCCTGGTCAATTAGTCATAAGTGGTGAAAAAAAAGCAGTTGAAAATGCCTGTAAATTAGCTGAAGAAAAAGGAGCGATGCGGACAGTTATTTTAAATGTATCAGGGCCTTTTCATTCTCCCTTATTACAAAAAGGTTCAGAAAAATTAAAAGAATACTTATCTGAGTTAAGATTCACAGATAGTCAATCAGTAAAAGTTGTTGCCAATGTAACTGCTGATTATTACCCTCAAACTGGTGTAAAGGATATATTGGTAAAACAAATGCATTCCCCTGTTCAATGGCGCAAATCAATGGAATTACTCATTAAAGAGGGATATCAAAGATTTATTGAAGTAGGACCAGGAAAAACTTTACGTGGATTTATGCGCAGTATTGATCGAAAGCAGAAAGTTTTTAACGTCAATAGTGTAGACTCTTTAGAAAAAACCATTATTGATTTAAAAAATTAAAAATTTATTCATTTATTCTCCGATTATGATATTATAAACTACAAAAAACAATGGAAGAATAATGAAAAATAAACTGATTATCTGTTTATTATTAAGCTGTTTAAATATAGTTTTTGCAAAGGGGAGAGTTGAGGCTCCGGTTAAATTAAGAAATAAAGCTATTGAGATCTATCGTAAAGGTAATTATTACGAATCGATTAAATTCAATCTTAAGAGCCTTAACTCTTATCCAGATGATGAAACCTTAATTTTATATTTAGCTTATTCATATGAACAGGTAAATCAGGTTCAGCAAGCTGAAAAAAAATATGTCGATCTTATTCGATTAAATAAAAATAACATATATGCCTTAAACGGGTTATCCTACCTATACCATCGACAAATTGACTATCACGTTAAACAGAAAAAGTATAACCTCGCTTTTGATATTATTAATAAAGCTCTTTATTATCTTCCCCATGAAATCGATTTCCAATATCGCCATGCAGAAACATATATGACCATTGGTTATTATAATGAAGCTTTTCAACTTTGGCAAAAAACCTGGTTCGAAACCTCTAATAATAATCAGCAATTAGCTAGCCTTTACCCATTATATAAAATGGGAGATTGTAGTTTACGATTGGGAAATAAGAAAAAAAATCAATGGAAAGATTTAGTTTTAGAAATCAATCAATTATTTCCTGATCATAATGACTTGCTCATGCTTACAGCAGAGGCATTATTTTATTGTGGTGAAAAAGCTTATGAAAGAAATTTATATCGAAATCAGGTAATGAACCAGTATTTAGAGAATAATTCTGATAGAGAGTCCCCTCCCATTCGTTTTCCTTTAAACGGAAGATGGCAAATCAGTTCTGGTTATGCAGAAAATTGTCTAGATACTCATAATGGATATGATAAGTATTGTATTGATTTAAGCCGTATAACAGGAGATGGTAATAAATTATTAAAAGGGGTAGGTGCAGAAAACAGTGATTATCTATCTTACTCTCAGGATGTCTTTGCAGTTCATGATGGAATCGTCGTAAAGGTGAGCTCATCAGCAGAAGATAATCCTATTGGAAAAATGAATTGGCTGGCGACTAATTTAGTGAAAATAAAGCATGAAGTAAATGGCAAAGTATTTTATTCATTATATGTTCATTTGTTAAAAGACTCTGTAACAGTAAAAGTAGGCGATCGGGTGGAAGAAGGGCAAAAAATTGCTTTGATTGGTAATTCTGGCTTATCTACTGCTCCTCACCTTCATTTTGGTCTTTATGATGAAAATAATATTTCTCTGCCATTGGTTTTTAAAAATATTCAAGTAAAAGTTAATGAGCAGTTTATGAATTATCACTTGAAAGAGCTAGCAATGATTACCAAAGGAATGATTTTTCTCAAAGAGTAAATGTGTAATCATGAAAATTCAGCAAAATATAATTATCATACTATTTTTCACCTTTTATCTTTTTTCTTGTAAAAATACACCTGAAACACGTATCCCTCAACAAGAAGATATAACACCTGAAATTACTGAAAAAAAAAATATTATCAATAGTGCAGAGCTATTTTCTGCAAAACGATTTTCTGTGGTTAATAATGAAAAGCAATTAGTTTTAAGTGTTTTAGATCAAGAAAATTTCATTAAAAGTTATTCTCTAGCTTTTATTGATAATCAACTGCAAGTCCTGGATTTTTTTAATTATCATCAATACGAACAAAATGATGAAATCATTTTTTTAGATTCTTTTATTTTTCAAAAGAAATTATATATCTTACATCTGGAAAAGTATTTTAATAAAACATTAATTTCTTTTAAAGAAAATACTCCAGATATTAAAACTTTTCCAATTTGTGAATCAATTTACCCACCTCAGTTTTATTTTTGGGGAAATCAATTATATTTATATTACCAAGAAGAGGAAGATAACAATCTTGTCGTAGATATTTATAATGTTAAGAATTTAAAAAAAAAAACATTTCTATCTAATGAGTCAATTTCTAAATTTAAAATTTCTTTTAGTTATGCTACTCAATATCTGTATTTAAACTGGATCAATACTTTTGAAAAAGAAAAATTGTATTTTTCAATAAATAATAAAAAGTTATGGAGTGAAATTCCTGTTCATTCCTTTACCTTTAATCAGCAAATAGAATTACCAGAATTATTTATTAAAGAAGAGAAAATGTTTATGATAATGAATATAGATTATCAATATCGTTATTTAGAATATTACCCTTTAAAGATAAATCAGGATTATGAAGTAGAGTATAAGCAAAT
Source organism: Spirochaetota bacterium (assembly GCA_022361115.1). Classification (GTDB taxonomy): domain Bacteria; phylum Spirochaetota; class GWE2-31-10; order GWE2-31-10; family GWE2-31-10; genus JAKSBL01. The sequence continues at coordinate 2,938 of JAKSBL010000263.1, forward strand.
TAATGATCTGATAGAAAATAATGAAATTGATGTCAATGAATACCAGATAATGGCTACTGCTTTGCATAGTAAATATTACAGTTTAGCTTTAAAAAAAGAAATCAATAATACACAAGATCAATTTATTCTCTTATTATTAGCTGATGATTTAACGAATTACTCATACATTATGTTCAATGATATTATTACTGGTAAAGTTTCTCAGGTAAAGATGATAGATTTTCAGAATTATTTAATCATATTTTTTATTGAAGAAATAGCTGATCAAAAAGTTTTAAAGTATAGCATCTTACAATTAAACTAAAAAATTTCACATTCAACCAGATATTCTTTTACTTTTGTCGTATCATTATCTAAAGGACGATCTTTTGATACAAATTTAGACATTGTTCTAATCTTATTATATATATTTTGTGTTTTGGGGCTAAAAAAATCTTTACCAATAATATCAACAGCCTGACAAATCGCTAGAATGTGGATTGCATACTGAAAGTAAAGTAAATCAACACATTCTCTTAATTTTCTTGCTGATATTGTACCTAGTGAAACTTTATCTTGATTCAGTGATTCAGTGGGTCGAGAATGAATGCTCACAGGACCAGATAAATACTGTATTTCGCTGCATAATGCAGTAATAGAAATTTGAGCTGCCTTAAATCCGTGATATAAACCCATTTCTTGTGAATTAGTTAACTGGGGGATTAGATTTTCAGTTAAATTATTATATTTGCCGTCTATTATCAACTCAGCTTGCTTTTCTGAAAGGTCGGAAATATTTGCTAAGGCAATTCTTAAATAATCACAGGCAGCACAAATATGACCACCATAAAAATTTCCAGTATTATAAACTTGATTTACATCGGGGTCCACTAAAGGATTATCATTTGCAGAATTAATTTCACTTTCAATCCAGATTTTAGTAATATTTAAGGTATCTCTTAATACTCCATTAATTTGCGGTGCACACCTTAAAGAATAACGATCTTGTATTTTTTTCTGATGCTTTTTGAAAAGTTCTTGATCTATTGAACCAATATCATTGAGAAAATCTTCATAATTTAAAACCCGAGGTGATTTTTCAATGATATCATGAATGTAATTTGCACTAGCCACTTGTCCAACATGATTTTTCAATTGAGATACTTTTTCACGATAAGGGATATCTTTACCTTCAATGATTTCTAATGAAGCGGCTGTAATAAAATCAGAAATATTGGCTAACTTTGCTGCATGTCGCCAGTAAAGAGCTGCTATGGCAGTCATTACTGAGGTGCCATTCATTATAGCCAATCCTTCTTTTGCTTTTAACTTTACGGGTTTTAAACCGCTCTCTTCAAGGGCTTTTGCTGAAGAGGCTTTTTCATTCTTATAATAAACTTTTCTTTCCCCCATTAATGCAGCACCAATATAACTTAAAGGGGTTAAATCACCAGAAGCTCCAACTGATCCTAATTCAGGAATAATTGGAATGATGGATTGATTGATCATGTTTTTCATCAATTCTACAACTTCCAAACGAATTGCAGAGTAACCTTTAACATTGGAATTTAAGCGGACTAACAGGATGGCTTTGCACTCTTGTTGATTAAAAAGATTTCCTACTCCAATACCATGAAAATTAATTAAAGATTTTTGTAGTTCTTCACTTTTTGTATAGTTGATTTGATTATCACATGAATCACCAAAACCAGTTGTAACACCATAAATGGGATAACCATGTGTAATAAAGTTTTCAAGATGCTCCCGGGATTGTTTGATTTTATGATAAAAATTTTCATCTTCAGGAAAATTAATTGGTAAGTTTTTCTGAGCAACTAAAAATACATCTTCTATAGTTAAGTTTGATCCATCTACAATAATTGACTGCATATTGATATACCTCAAATAATAAAATAATATAGCAGATTTGATAATGATATTTTTTTTGATTATCCTTATGCTAGGAAATTTGATATATGATGATAAAAGTGGAATCCAATTCTGCTAGAAGTTTTGATAGTATAATGGATATTCAGGAAAAAATCAAGTTTTTAATCATGCAAAAAAAGGGGGATTTTTTATAAAAATATAAATAATATTGGTCTGTTTTTTAAATGATAGAAAAAAGAAGCATTTTTTTATATAATAATGATAACTTAGTTTTTTTGATTTTGAACCACCTTTGTGAAAAAGGGAGTGAGTTTTGCAAAACCAGAAATTATGGGAAAAAATAATTACTTGTTCGCGCATTGCCTTAAATCAGCAAGCCTTAACACCTATAAAAACCAATTATCAAATACTTGAAGATAAAAAAATTCCATTTATTGTTCGGATGATTTCCCAGTTAGAAAAAAAGGAAGAAGAAAAAAAAATTCGTGCAGCAGCAAACAATGATATAAATCCATTTTTACCTTATGATCCTGCATTGTATGTAACCGACCTAAACCAAAATCACATCTGTTTGTTAAATAAATTCAAGGTAATTGATCATCATATTTTAATTGTAACCAAAAAATTTGAAGAACAGACTAATTTATTAAATTTGAGAGATTTTGCGGCTTTAAGTATTTGTTTAAAATCATTTTCCGGTTTAGGATTTTATAACTCCGGTACAATAGCAGGTGCCAGCCAATCTCATAAGCATTTGCAAGTTATCCCTTTGCCAATTATACCCGAAATAAAAACGACTTCTCTGGATCGCCTTATTGAACAGCAAATTGATTTTTTTCAATCCTCCAGTCTTGCGGAGTATCCTTTTCAGCATCAAATCATCCGTTTAAAAGCAAATCAGCAGCTTTCCATTAATGCTTTTGCTAATCTTTTGGCAGAAAGTTACCAACAACTCTGTCAGATCTTAAATATAAGTAGTGATTATAACGAAAATATTAAACCCTATAATTTGCTCATTACAAATAACTGGATGATGATAATTTTACGAAAGCAAGAAAAATATCGTACAATTTCAGTAAATGCCATGGGATTTGCAGGTTCATTATTTGTAAAAAACAAAGAGCAGCTGGAATTGATTGAAAAAGATGGACCTATTCATATTTTATCAAAAGTAGCAGTTGAAAAGTAATTATCCTTTTAATTTTTTTATATTTTTAAATAATAGTTGTACTTTTGCTTTATCTTTTTTGCCAGGAGCTTTTTCTACTCCTGAACTCAAATCAATAAAATTGGGTTGATACTGATTAATGATTTCTTCTACATTTTCCGGATTAATTCCTCCAGCTAAATATAAACAAGGAAACTTTTGCTTAGCATATCTTACAATTTCTGGTTTTAATAATTTACCGGTTCCTCCAACTTGACCTTTAACAAAAGCATCTAGTAATACAAAAGGGGCATTGTAAGTTTGGTCCAAATCTTCCTTTTTTTGGGGATTAAGTGCTCGATAATAAGGAATATCAATAGCAGCTATTAAATTTTCAGCTATATTTCCATGAAATTGTATAGCTGCTAACCAGCCATCTTTTATTCCTTGAATAATATCAGGAAGTTCAGATGAAAGAGGGTCGGTAACTACAGCAATTTTGGGAATAGAAGGATCAATGTTTTCAACAATTGAACGAGCTTTTTTTACACTAATTTTCCGTGGACTTTCTGCAAAGATAAAACCGATTAAATCAGCACCAGCTTCAATGGCAATTTTAGCATCTTCTAAATTGGTGATTCCACAAATTTTTACCATTAGTTTATTTTCAAGGTAAATCTTTTTAAAAAGCTGAGTAAAAAAAGTATAGGGCTGTTTTTTGCCTTTCTTAAAGCCCTGGGCGATATTCCTAATTTTTTCACTGGTTTTTTGAGACTTTACAATACTTGTTCCAACTAATACTCCATTAAAATTAGCTGCACCACAATAAACTGCATCATAAGTGGTTTTTATTCCTGATTCAAAAATGACTGGTCTACTTTTAATCATTGATTTTAATGCAAGAGGATAATTTTTATCTATTTGAAATGTTTTTAAATTGCGAGAATTGATGCCTAAAACAACAGGAGATATTTCTAAAGCTAAATTGAGCTCTTCTTCATTGTGAACTTCCAGTAAAGGGGTTAAGCCTAATTCTTGTGCATATTGATTGAATTCATGTAATTTTGATTTTTGATCCATAAACATAGCAGTTATCAGTAAAACCATGTCTGCACCTGCTCGAAAGGTAACATCCAGTTCTTCTTTATATTGTATAAAATCTTTACGTAAAATAGTAGAATGGGGAAAAGCATTTTTTACATTAATGATATCCCGAAGACTTCCATAAAAAAAATTTTCTTCAGTTAATATAGAAATTGCGGTTGCGCCATTTTTTAAATATGTATTTGCTAAAGAGACTGGATCTGAAATAGTATCCATTTTTCCTTCAGAAGGAGAGCCTCTTTTTATTTCACAGATAATCAGAGACTGATCTAATTGAGGAGGGCATAAAGGAGCTGTTCGCTGATCTGATAACTCAATACCAAAATGGTAACCTTTTTTTTGAATTAATATTTCTCTTTGCTGGCAGATTTTTTCTAATATTTTTTCCATGATTTAGATTACTCCTGACTCAGTTCAGCAAATTTTTTCATTAAATGTTGTGCTTTGCCACTTGCAACTACTTTATGAGCTGCTTCATAGCCATCCTTTAATGATTTAGCAAAACCATAGATATAAAATGCAGCAGCACAGTTTAAGCAAACTAAATCAAGTTTGCCAGAGGTTACCCCTTTTAAAATATCAACTGCAATTTTTCTGTTTTCATTGACATCACCACCAACCAGATCAGAATGATTCACTGTTTTTAGTCCAATATCTTCAGGATGAAAGAGATAAGTCTTTAGCCATCCGTTATTTATTTCCGTAATTTGCGTAGGACTACAAAGCGAAATTTCATCCAATCCATCCAAACCTGCCACAACCATTGCTTTATTAATGCCTAGAATTCCCAGAGCTTCTGCTACAATTTTTGTATAATCTGGATGAAAAACACCAATAATCTGATGGGTAGCATAGGCAGGGTTAGCTAAAGGGCCAATAATATTAAAAATTGTCCTAAAACCTAATGCTGCTCTTACTGGTGCAGCAAAGCGCATAGCACTGTGATACTTACGAGCATATAAAAAGGTAATACCTAATGTTTTATATAATTGGATACTTTTTTCAATAGTCATTTCTATATTTATGCCTAGCTTTTCCAAAAGATCAGCACTACCGGATTTTGAGGTGACAGCTCGATTTCCGTGCTTGACAACTTTAGCACCTCCAGCTGCTGTAATAATGGAAACTAATGTGGAAACATTAAAGGTTTTAGAATTAGCTGCACCCCCTGTACCACAAGTATCAAGCCTTTTTTCTTTTGCCTTAGGAGCAGGAAAGGATGCTGCTTTTTTTCTGAGAACTGCTGCAAAACCTGCTAATTCTTCTGCTGCAATTCCTCGCATTTGCATGGATGTTAGTAAAGAAGAAATTTGGGCATCTGGTAAATATCCTTCCGTTAATTCATCCATAATATCATAAGCTTGTTGATAAGTGAGTTTTTTCTGTTGAAGAGATTGGTTAAGATATTCTTTGATAGGAACATTATCCCGTTTATAGTTTAAAAAATTAAGAATCATTTTTTCTCCATTAGAAGTACCAATAGACTCAGGATGAAATTGAACTCCAATGAGAGGGAGTTCTTTATGTTCCACTGCCATGACTTCACCATCATCACTAGTGGCAGTTATTTCAAAACAGTTAGGAATATCTTTTGCTTTTCCAACTAAAGAATGATATCTGGTTACTTTTGTTTCAGGATCAATATTTCTAAAAATCCCTTTATTGTTATGTTTTATTTTTTCTACTTTTCCATGAACAATTCGATCAGCATTGACTATTGGCACATCAAAAGCAGCCAATATAGCTTGATGACCTAGGCAAACACCTAGTATTGGATATTTCCCTTTAAATTGCTTTACTACATCAATACAAATACCTGCTTCTTTTGGCGTACCTGGCCCTGGAGATAAGACAATATGTTGTGGATTGATTTTCTCTATTTCAGATAAAGTAATTTTATCTGAACGGACAACTTTGATGGGATAATCATTTTTTAAAAAAATTTGATATAAATTATAAGTAAAGGAATCATAGTTATCTAACATTAATACCATTTACACACCTCATTTTTTATCAATAACAGTTATATTTAAAGCATTCAGTAATGCCATCATTTTGTTTTGAGTTTCCTCATATTCTTTTTCAGGTATAGAATCGTAAACAATTCCAGCACCTGCTTGCAGCCATATTTTATTTCCTTTACAGATGGCAGTTCGAATAGCTATACAAGTATCAAATGATCCATTTTTTTCAAAATATCCAATAACTCCAGCATAGGGGCCCCTTTTGTACTTTTCAAGCTTTTCAATGGTTTTTATTGCTTGAATTTTTGGAGCTCCGGAAACTGTTCCAGCTGGAATGGTAGCATTAATAATCTCATGCTGGGAGTATTGAGGATTAAACTGTCCTTGTACTTCACTGACCATATGCATAACTTTGGAATACCGTTCAATGACCATTTCTTCAGTAACTACAACAGTTCCCCCTTTTGAAACTTTACCTACATCATTTCTGGCCAGATCGATTAGCATAAGATGTTCAGCTTTTTCTTTTTCATCATTTAAAAGTTCCTGTTCCAGCTTGAGGTCTTCTGCCTGGTCTTTTCCTCGAGGCCGGGTTCCAGCTATGGGCCTGAGGTAAATCGTCTCTTTATTGTATTTGACCATAACCTCTGGAGAAGCTCCAAACAGGACAAAGGTTTTAAAGTTAAGATAAAACATATAAGGGGAAGGATTACTGCTGCGGAGATTCCGGTATATTGTAATTGGGTGTACTTTAGTCTCAATTTTTATCCGTCTGGATACCACACATTGTAAAAGATTGCCCTGATAAATTTCATCTTTTACTTTTTTAACCATTTCAATATAGTCTTGGCGATCATCTTCAGATATTATTTTTGCTTGAATATTATTTGAATTTTTATGAACTTTTTGAGAGATAGCTCTTAGTATTCTTTCTTCTATATTTTTAATCTGTCCATCCAGGTCAATTGACTGTTCTTCGTGTTGGTAAGAAACAGATACTAAAACTATTTGATCATGTAAATGGTCAAATATGATAAAATTACGGCCAAATATAAAAGCACAATCATAAATATTTCGATCATCAATATTTTCAAATTTTATATCCTCAATCTCATCATAAAATTCATAACCTAGAAAACCTAAACCTCCCAGAGGTAAAGGGATTTCTGATAATTCTTGGGGATCAGGAGCTCTTGAACGGAATTCTTCTAAAATTTCTAAAAAATGTTCCAATCGGGAATTTATGGCATAGCTTTTTTTATCTTTTGTCCTTAAATATACCTTCTGATATTTTTTCAGAATGGTAAATGCTTCATCAATAATCATTAATGAATATTTACCACGGCCTGTTTCATGATAGGCTGTTTCCAATAAGGCAACTGCATTGAGGGATTCTAATATAATGATGGGAGTGACTTTATCCGCAGAAATCTTTTTATATTTTATCCTTGCTGGTTGTTTATTCTCAAAATTAAACATAATATTCCTCATATTGATCAGATAATCATAAGAAAAAAGCCGCCTTTTTCTTGAAAAGACGGCTTTCTACCGTCGGCAATACATTTATAATAGCCGACGTCACAATCTATAATGCAAGTAAGCAACA
>JAKSBL010000704.1 GCA_022361115.1 Spirochaetota bacterium
ATATAATCAAAAGAAAGGTCCTTAGTATTATCTAGTCTTATCTTTTTTTCAGCTAGATCAATCTGTTCAACCTTTTGCCTGATAATTTGAATATTATCCCTTTTAATTTTTTTTTCATAGTTAAATCGGACCAGGCCTGAATCTATTTTCCCGGAAATTATTTGAGGTAATAGAGGTTTGTATTCAAAGTACCCCTTTCCAATTATTGAGATTTCCAGCTTATTTATTAAACTTGACTTCTGTAAGGTTAGCAATGCACTGTAACCTGCAAAACCGTCCCCAATAACTACAATTTTCATTTATTTCTCTTTTTGACGCCCTAAAGTTTACTTTTCATTTTCAGCAAATTTCTTAAAAAAATCCATATATTCTTTTGTTTGCTTATTAAATGCTGATCTCATAAAAACAGAAAGAATAGCCATCACACCAGAAAATTGAAAAATATTTTCACATTGCCATTTTGTTTGGTTCTCAGTAATGGGGATAAAAGAATTGGTTACCCAATTCTTTACCCCTTTTGCTTCATACAAGGCAGAAAATTCATCAGGGAAATTTCTATTAATAATCGTCTCAATCATATCAACCTGTTTCCTATTCATATTATATTTCAATAGAGTTTTTGTCCCTTTATCTCCTGGTTTCCCTTCAATATTTTCATAAGAAATCAAGTCAGGCTGCCATTTTTTTAAATTCTCAAAACTATCCATTAATTCTGCAAGTCTAGATCTGGGTAAATCAATGATAATTTCTGTTCTATATTTTAACATAATAATCTCCTCTGAAACCATAATATAGAAATAAAATTAATGAATGAGCTGGATATTTTTACAAAAACCTCTATTACAAACAAATTTAATATTCACTCAAATAGCCGGCAAAAAACAATAATCCTCCAGCCATCGTTAAATCTTTTAATAAACTCATCATTGACATTTGTGCTTGTGGGCCGCCGCCAAGTACAACTGGCAAATGAATAAAAAGTACATAAAAAAGAATTAATGCTGATAAAATTAAAGAAGCATAATTGGCATACTTAAATTTACCAATAATAAATACTGCTGCCACAATATGGATCACACCAGTAAAATATACCCAGAAAAGAGGAAAAGGGAGCCACCCTGGTACAATACCGGTCATTGCTTTGCCATTTAAAAAGTGGAAAAGGCCAAATACAGCAATTGGTAATACAAATATAATTCTGCCAATGGTTTTAAATAACTGATTCATAATAACTACCTCCAAAAATGTTTTTAAATTACACAATTATTATAAAGTTAAAAACAACTAACATTGAAGTCAATTATTATTATAAAAAATTATAAAGAACTACAAACCAGAACTATCGAGAAATGAATTAAAAATTTTAAGTCAAGAAATTAAAACATTTAAAAATCTATTCCTTTTTCACTAAATACCAAAACTTTCGCCAATAGGTCCAGCAAAATCCTAAGATCATAATAAATATTCCCAACCAAACCAATCCAACACTTTGATCACTAACTAACTTTAAACCACTTAAATATTCAATCGAATAATCAATGATCTGATAATCCTCAAAGTCATCTCCTCTCTGTAAAAATATTTTTTTTATCAACTTGTTATCTTCCCATTGATGGAGAATAATTTGATTATCCAGTATCTCATGTAGTAAAATCAAAATGTTTCCCTTTTTTAATCCCTGGCCAGTTCTAATGGTAGACTGGTTGTGCTGCTGATCCTGTAATATGACTTGATATTCTGCATTAAAGCTATGCTGATAAATGGTTATTTCCCCAATTTTTAAAGGCCGATTCACTTCAACTTGCTGGATCCTTACAAAATTTTGATTTTTATAAATCTCGAGAGTGGTCAACCAGTCCCTTGGCCGCCCATCAGCATATTTTTGAAACTCAATTTTCTGTATTTTTATTTGATACTCCTTTGATATATGAAGTGTATCCCCATTTTTAAACCAAACCAATTGTTCCTCTCTTTGAAAAATTCCAATTAATCCACCAATTAGCATGATTAAAAGACTAAAATGTATCAGATCAGGCCCAAAATCTTTCCAATTTTTCCTTTTTATCTGCTTGATAAATCTATTTATCGTACAGAGAAAAAGGTTAAGAGAAAAAACAATAATTGGCCCAATAAAAAAAAAGGATGTGAAATAGTGATCAAAACCAACAGACAATAATAATCTAGTTAATATTTCAGGATATTTTTGCTGATAAAAGGCACTATCCAGATTTTGAGGAACTAAGGAAGCCAATAAAGAACAGAAAATAATATAAACAAGCAAAGCAATAGCAAAATGGAGAGATTTTAGTATGGTAATGAAAAATAAAAATTTTGACTTCATTCAATTTTTGTATACTTTACTTACTAAATTTTTCTTTTAATTCATTAACCGTTTCATAGAATAATTTTGAAGCGGTATTAATTTTGGTTTCTAAGTTTTCTATTGAAGTATTGGATAAAAGAGATTCTACTTTTTCTCTGGCTTCAATCGGATAATCCCTGTAAACATAACGAAATCCAAAATCAAATTTTTCAGGTCGGTATTTCAAATTTAATAACACTGCTAGCCTTGCTAAAAGTTTATAATACCCATCTAAAGAATCTGCAACTCGACCTCGGTAAAGTTGCTTTTTTAAATCTGCTTCCAGCACCCAAAATAATCCAGTAGCAAGCTGGAAGGCCTGAATATTTTTTTGTCTAATTGTTTCAACAGGCGTAGGTGCTGTATTAATAAAGCCTTGCTGGTCAAACCAGATATATCCTTCCCCATGGCGATCTTTTTCCATGAATTTTTCTCCCGGAGCTGATTTTTTTTCTATCAGAATATCCATAAAAAAAAGCTCTGGTGTATGATTCAATTTGTAAAATGCTTGCGAATGACCATGCCAGGCAGGTTCTGGTAGTCTGTATTTTTTTTGAATTCCAAAGTTTTCTTCAAAATAATTTTCTAATAAAATAAAGGCTTCTTCGATTTTATTTTCTTCACAAATCATTAATAAATCAATATCAGAATGCTCATCATAAAATCCACTTGCTTTCGAGCCTCCTTCCCAGGCAGCCAGGATAAAGGAAGTATTTTTCAGTATATTCTGTAATTCAGTTCTAATTTTTTCTCTGATATCCATAAATACTCCTGATATTATTACATATTTGTCTTTTAAGATTCTGTAATCCCAAGTTAAGTATTATATCAGAAAAAAATCAAACTTGACCGGCCTAGAAGAAAAAAACAGCAGATTTTCTATTAAAAGTAGAATCATAATAGATATTATCGTATGGTATAATGCAAAATTATAAAAATGCACATCCCATTTACTTCTTCTTTTTGGCTGTTTTGATTTTTATTTGCATATTTGAATCCACCGGACTATAATTAGAGAAAGATCTCCCTGGAATATTCAGGTTAATCCTTCACATAAATTGAATGAAGTATAAACTAATGTATTTTATTTTACCTATTCATTCTAAAGGAGGCTTTATGAAAAAAAAAGTCAATCTTTCTTTTTTTATTCTCATCATTATAGTCACACTCTTTTTAAGCGGAAAAAAATATGACCCAACTAACTTAAAAT
>JAKSBL010000679.1 GCA_022361115.1 Spirochaetota bacterium
CTGCTCTCTAGCATTTCCTCTTGTTTTTTAATCTCTGCTTCGTATTTTTGCTGGAGCGCAGCAAGTTCACTATTTTTAGTTGCAATAATCTGATTTTGTTCAGTAAGTTTTTTCTGCCGTTCGGTTTCGGCACTTGCCAGATCCTGTTGACGTTTCGTCTCATATTCTTGACGTAATTTCTCTATTTCAGCAGCTGATAAGCCCTGTCCTTCCAAATTTCCTATTTTTTTCTTAAATTCCAGCTCTATCTCAGCTTTCCGTTTTTCCAATTCCTCGTTAATGGTGGATTCAATCTTACTTTTTTCCAGTTCCAGCTGCCGTCGTTCTTCTTCGAGCCTTAATCGGCTGGCTTCAGCCTCAGCCTTTTGTTTTTCACTGATTTTTGAAAGTATGGATTTATCATTAATCACATTTTCTGCCAGAGGAACTTTTTCTCTCTGGGAAAATATAAAAGAGAAAGCAATATAAAAAATAGGAATAATCAAAATCGAGGAAAGTGCGACCAAAGCTGGTACAACCATTCCTGATTTAATATTCTTCACTCTACTAATATCCAGTACTGATTTCACTCTTTTTGAATATATTTGTTTATCAATGTTGTAGTAAACCTCAGCTTTTCTTATCCCAAAATGTTCCTCATCTATTATTTCTTGTGGTGGTTGTTCCTCAATAGTATCTATTTTTGAATTTCTTAAAGAATGATCAACCGATGCAAGATCAATATTTCCCGGAGCTTTCACTTCACCGGTTTCTGGATCTATGTTTTCAATGAGATAGGTTATCTCATCAACTTCTTCAGCTAATTCCTCCAGTTCATCGTGATCAGCAACTGCTTCTGCTTCTTCTAAATCATCTAACTCTTCAATGTCATCATCTTCATCTATTTCATCTAATTCTTCAATTTCTTCAGGTTCATCGATTTTATCTAATTCTTCCAGATTTTCTTTAATGTTCTCTTGTTCCTCTATAGCTAAAGGAGAACTGACGGCTTCAGCTCCTGGCTGATCCACGTCAATTTCAGAAATTTGTTCCTCAAAGTCCGACAACAAATCATTCTGATCCAATAGCGGCTCAGAAACCTCTGTGTCTGAAAGATCAGCAGGTTTTTGCAGCTGCTCAAAACTATGATTCACTTTATCTTCCAGAAATTGTTCTTCTGGTTCTACTGGAACTTCTTGGTCAATTGTATGGCTGAGATGATCGGTTTTCACATGATAAATGGTATGATCTGTCTTAATAAAATGAAATGCTTCTTCTTCATTCTGTACATATTCAATGTGATCAATACTGCTAAACTCTCTCTGATCATTTTTTTGAGAATCAATTATAGTGCTGTCAGGCTGATCGGAAACCTTTTGCAGGTCTTCATCGATTTCTGGAAAAGAGTTTAATAAAGACTGTTGATCAGTCGATTTATTATGTGAATATCCACTTAGAGAAGAAAGATAGGTTCCATTTGATATGTGCGAAGAAGTTGTTTTTTTATCATCCATGATTGCTAACCAAAAAATAAAAGGCTACATATACTTCAGTATATACTGACAATCTTACTTAAAAGTAAGATAAAATTAATTTCCGCATAGAATCATCAAGATGAGTTAATGACTCCACTTTAGCTTTTAATTCATTTATTTTATCGACATCGCCAGATAAATTATAAAGGTTAATCAACATTAAATAATAGATATCCAGCCGTTCAGATTGGGGAAAATCTTCGATTAATTGCTGGTACTCTATTTCACATAAACTATAATAAATATCATCTCTGGTTTTTTTATAAAGCTCAAAATCCAGGTTGGCCCTTAAAGAATAAATAGACTCTCGATTGAGCATGTCTTGAGTAAATAAAACCCGATTTAACATATTCCGGGCTGTTTCAAAATCACCATCAGAATAATATATATCTGCCAGATTTTTAATTACATAATCATAATAATCAGATAAAGGAAAATCCCGGATAAAAATTTCCCAATATTTTAAAGCATTTTCATAATCTTCAACGATAAAATAATTTTGCCCTAATTGATAATATACCATTGGTAAAATATCTGAATCTGGATATAAAGATAAAATAGACCGCAAAATCTGGGAAGAACGCTCTATATCTCCGGTACTTAAAAACTGAAGAGCAGTATTATAGAAAGTTTCATCTTGGGTGGTTGGAATTCTATTTAAAATTTCCATTTTCTGTTTTTTTTGACGATAACGAGTAATGACATCCACTATAATGACTGAACTCAAAGCCAAGCCCAGGGCACTGGTTACACCAACCATTGCAAATTGAGCAGAACTCATCCCCTGAGAAGCTTTGGTATAATGATAATACTCATCCTGGTCTGTATATTGATGTATATATTTTTGTTCATTAAAATAAGAATTTAAAGCTATCGTTGTAATCATAGCTGTTAAAGACAACCCAAATGCAGTTCCTAAGGAAGCTTCAACAGGGGTTAATGCTGTGGTTTTTCTGAAATTCAGGCGATTTTCCACCAAATCAAAGGTATAAGTTCCTTCTTTGAGATTTGCAATATAAACCGGTCCTCTGACTTGAGTGTTGCCGATTTTGTAAGCACTTCTTTGAGGAAAAAAAATCTCAAAAGTTGCAGGCACTAAGACAACATCAATTTTTCCAGTTTTAATTTCTTCTAATGAAATATGATAATCCCGGAAGGTTGCTTTCCTTAATACAATAGAATGTTTTTCAATATCCTTTTCCTTAATTACACATGGGGTCATTAATTGCGTTTCTCTTCCATCAATAATAACTTTGGCCCGAATTGGAGAAGAATTAATAAATAAATAATTTAAGTTTTCAGCAGAATATATTGAAAAGGAAATAAAAAAAAGAAAGATGATTTTTTTCATAGTGATTATTCCATACCTAACTATCATTATAAACTATGAATCCCCATTAATTATACCTCAATTTTTCTTTATTGCAATACTCTACAAAAAATGCACCCTATCTTTTACGAAAAAAATGCAGGGAGAGGACTTTCAGCTTATATTTATCTTTCGGTATTCATTTTGATAAAAATAAATCAATTAGCCAATTGATAAAACTTAAAAATAATGCTATAGTGAGGGGCAATAATCCGTTATAAATAAGGGTAAAAATCTATTTTTCTGGTAGTTTTTTTGTCTTGCCTGAGATTTTTTTATTTTACTTTATTTTTCTGAATTAAAAAAACACTCCAATGAACAATAGCTTAAATAAAGTATTGTTTTGTTTTTTGGATAATCTAAATATATTGCTGAAGAAAAATTAATAAATAAAACGTAAAATTCTTCATTATTCTGCAATAAAGTGGTATTTTATCTAAAAATGATAGTTTATAACGGTCTAAATCCGTAATTATATGCGTATAGTGTAATCATTATATTACTAAGGAGAAACAATGACTTTTTTTAAACAAAAAGCACTCATCATCTTAACTCTTTTCATTTTTACTCTACCACTCTTTAGCCAGAGAATTTTAATGGGCGATGATAAAGTAGCAAAAGTTAATAATGCAATTATTACTTTAAAAGAACTGAAAGAACAATATGAACAGGTAAGATTGATTTATATCAGCCAGGGAATGAATCCCCCAACAGAAAAAGAAGTATTGGAACTGATGATTGATGATAAATTAAAAGAGCAGGAAATCAAAAAATCTTCTATTATTTTAAATGAAGCAGCATTTAAACAACAATTGGATTTTATTAAATCCAATTTTCTGCAGTATATGTTACAGCAAAACCCAAAATTTCAATATTCTGATGATAAATTTATCAGCTATATTGAACAGGAACAAAAGATCTCCTATGATGAATTTATTGAAAAATTAGAGATCAAAGTAAAATTTGAACAAGAAATCGGTAAAAGGGTTGAAGGCCAAATTCAAGCATTACGAACCAAAACCTATAGTGATGCTGAACTGAGTAAAATTCGATCTCAAAATATTCAGCAATTTGTAATAGCCGATTCTGTTGAATTAAAACACATTTTTATTTTAACTGTTGATCCACAAACCGGTAAACCTCTACAAGGTACACAATTACAAACCCAAACAGAGAAAGCTAAGGATTGTTATGACCGTTTAAAAAAAGGGGAAGATTTTAATAAGATCTGCAATATTTATTCTGATGATGAAGCTACCAAAATTGCCAAGAATCCAATGAACGGAAAAACTGATCCAGGTTATATTGGTTATATTTCCTGGAGCAATGTGACGGAAAAAGAAAAATCATTTATACAGCAGTTTGGCAATAGTGTTTATAATAAAATATCTGGTTTTAAAAAGGGAACATTTACTGAAATGATTCAAGGAAAGTATGGTTACCATATTTTTTATGTATTGGATAAAGTAACAGAAAAAATACTTACATTGGATGAAACTAGATTAATGTTAACAGCCCAATTAAGAGAATATGATTATCAAAAAATCTTACTTGATGAAAATCAGAAGTATATGAAAGAATTGAGAAAAAGAGCAGATATTAAATACTATAAAGAAGAGTATAAATAACTATATTAGGAGCTGTTTTTTTAACAGCTCCACTTTTATCTAAACTTTAATGATAGTTTAATTTTTGTTACAACAAGCTGATTTTAAGACTAGGGAATGAAAAGGAGTAGATTTGAAAAAAGAAAATTTTACCGCTCGTCGTCGAGAAGCTAGAATCATCAGTTTTCAATCACTCTATGCATATGATTTTGAAAAAAAACCTTTAATAGATATTTTGAAATTTGATTGGTTAACAGACAATCCGACTCCTGATACGCTGGAATATGCAAAAAAAATCATCAAAGGTACCATAGATCACCTGGAAGAAATCGATAACATGATTCAATCTCATTTAAGAAATTGGGCATTAAATAGAATTTCCTTGGTGGATAAGGCTATTTTACGCTTTTCAATCTATTCTTTACTTTTTGATCCAGAAAAAATTGCCGATAAAGTAATTATTAACGAAGCAATTGAGATCGTTAAACTTTTTGGAACACAAGATTCATATAAATTTGTGAACGGACTTCTGGATGCAATCAAAAAAAACAAAAACAAACAATAAGCAAACAACTGAAAATAAGAAAAAAACATTATCTACTAAAACTTTAAAAATAATTCTTTCCATCACTATTACAGTCTTTTTTTTCTCTGTTTTAGGACTAACCATAGTATTGATCTGGCAGAACTATTTACCTAGTTTACGAAAAAATAATGATAATCAGACAATTTTAAAACTTGCAGACGAACATTACCAGGCTGGTTACCTGGAAAATTCAGCTATTGCCTATCAAAACTATCTAAATACTAATCCATCAGACCGAAAAAAAATTCAGGCTTATCAAAAATTATTTGAAATATCTGTTCTCAACAATAAAATAGATGATGCTTTTGTTTATCTCAAAGAAATCAACCTCATTGATCCCACGAGGTCGGATGTTTACTTAAACCGCTTAAAACTGTTTTTAAGAGAAGATATGCTCGCCAGTGTTGAGGGCGAATTGAAACAAATGGAAGCAAAATATAAAAAATCCAATGAGTTTCAGGAAATTTATGGCATATACTTAATGAAACAATCAAATTTTTCTGAAGCTTTAAAAACATTTTTAAATATCCCCTTTCGCAAAAGAGAGATCTCTGTTCATCAAAAAATAATGCAATGTTACCTTAAGCTGGAAAAATGGAAAGAAGCTGATTCCTATCTGACAAAAATAGAGAAAAAAACTAAACAACTGGACAATACAGATTTTAAAGCTGAATTAGTTTTATACGATTATCTAATACAGATTTTAAGTGGCCGTTTTGTGAAGAGTGTGCAGCCTGAAAATGTTGTAATGGTACATACTTTGCAGGAAAAAGAGATATCCTCAAAAATTCTAGCCTATTCCTATTTAATTACCAATGATACCAAATCTTTAGAAAAACTTTTGTTACAATTAGAATCGATTCAGGACCCCCAATTCTTACAATCCATTGCTGATTATTATTATTTTCAAA
>JAKSBL010000011.1 GCA_022361115.1 Spirochaetota bacterium
GTATTCCTGCATAATATTCTCCTGCACTGTTTATGATAAATTATCTATTTTTTGAACATTGTCTTCCTTTATATAGAAAGTTTGCAAAAAAATCAATAAAAATCTGGATTTATATCCTTTAGAATCCTTTTGAGCAAATTATTATTTTACATAATCTCTGCACTTTTACTAACAAAATTCAATAAAAAAAACCCCTTCCGGGTTTCACCGGCAGGGGCTTTTATATACTAAAAAAGTTATTCCCTATGATGATACCCAGGATGTATTGGTAAGTAGTAATAATACGAGTGAGGATAAAAGTTTCATACAGTATTTAAAATATCCTGAGTTCAATTTCGATTCCTTTATTTTATATTAAATCTAGTTTAGTCTATCTCATAAAATATGTCAAATAAAAACCTATATTTATTCTTTCGGATATAAGGATGATTATTATTAGAAAGTAAGAAGATTGTAAGTTTAAAGCTACTTTAATTTCATTATGATTTGCGATTGAATAATTAGATTCAATTTTGGTTGTGTAATCTAGTGTGTGGTACCAGTTATCTGATTATCACTTTTCTGGTGTGCTTCTTGAATAGGCAAAATCAATGACCCAGCTTGCCCGGCAATTTTTAATTGCTGGGTATTGGCTGGTTCAACGATGACTGATATTGCACCAGTTTCGATAAACTCATTCATATCTTCAGCAGTTACATACAGAGTGGCATAATGAGTTTCTTCAGGATTGACAACAAATATACGATATAAAAAGCCATACCCTTTAACATACACTAAATAGGGATACTGCATGGAGTGATACTCATTACATTCAGCTACCCCATATATTTTAAAGACCATTTCAACATGTTTTTTCTGTGGGTTTATTTCATGACGCTTTTTAAAAGTAAAAAATAAAACAGAAAGAAGGATAAGCAAAGAAATACTGAAAATGCCTGAAATAATAAAAATTTTTTTCATAAAACACCTCATTTCTTCTGTTAGAGCATGTTTTTTCTTTGTTTTTCTTTCTGCTTTTTTAAGCGATATATGTACTACAATGAATATTCACTATAGATAATATAGTTCATAAATGAATTAATTTCAAGATAGTGCGTGAAAAAGAATTATTTTTTACAATTTTAGAGTGAGCTGTTGAATATTTTTTAATTATTTTTCCGTACCTGTCATTTTTTTACTCATTAATTTCATTAATATTAGTAGAAGGTAATGAAAAGAGATTTGGTTATTAGACTGCCTTGAAAAAATACTGATAAAACACAAAAAAGGAGGGATTTATGCTGTGTTTATATTTTTTTTGCTCCTTAAATATTCCTTATTTGTGTCTTTTCAAATCAGTCTAACATATTTTCTTATTACTTAAATAAATAGGGGGCAGCATGAATAAAATAATTGTCTTTTTTACTCTCAACCTAATGATATTAAGTTGTAATCAGCCGACAGGGCAATCAGCAGACCAAAAAAAGGCAGAGGATTTTCGGCTTACTAAAATTGAACCAGTATCCGGCAATAAAGATGTTTCAGTAAATACCAATTTTTGTCTAACCTTTAATCAAAGGGTAAGTAAAGATCAATTGGGGACTCTGTTTTTTAAAACAGTTCAACAACCTGGACAAAATGATCAAAAATTAAAATTGATTCATCAGATTAATTGTCATATGGAAATTAATGAACAACAAGTAATTATTATACCTTGGTTTGAGTTTAGTGAGAAAACTATATTTAATGATTTGCGAATTGAGGGGTTTTGTGGATCTCAACAACAGTGTATGGTGGTATTTCAAGATCAGGCTTATCACATCATAACTGAAGAAAAAATTGATTCAACCAATCCTGTTATCGTTAATATTGATCCTGAAGATAAAAGCTCTGGTATTTCATTGGATCAACCTTTAATAGTAGAGTATTCAGAAAATATCGATCCGAATTCGACAGGGATAATTGGATTTGAACAACCTGTTGTACAATGGACTAATCAAAGTGATTGGAGTATTGAAAATAATGTACTGACCTTTTTTCCTCAAGCTGGTTGGCAAGCAGGGGTGAACTATCAGGGAATCATTATTAAGGGTTTTACTGATTTGGCAGGTAATGAAATGGATTTGTATACTCAAGATTATTCTTTTACAACTATAAATAAATTGAACTTGATCAATTCATCCTTTGAGAATGGAGATCTTCAGCCATTAGACTGGGCAATGAAATCCTCTGGAGAAGTCGAGAAATCAAATCTTTATGCTAGTCAAGGGCAATCTAGTGCTTCCTTTACTAGTCTTACTAGTTCAATCAGTGGCCGGGAATTAATTTCATCAGTTTTTCCTATTGAACGAGTCAATTTAAAAGTAATTAGCTTTTTTTTAACTTCTTCTCCTGTTGAGAATACAAAAATTTCCTTAAAATTCTATTTTTATCAGGATGAAGGAGGAGAGCTGCCTGCTGAAAAAGCATATTTAACGCAAACTTCTCAAAATTTATCTACTATTGATTTGTGGGAAAAGATCAGCTGGGATAGGTTAGCTGAGGATATACCCGCTGATGCGAATTTTGCTCAAATTGCTATTCGAGTATGTTATGTGAAAAATATAGGGACTAATGAAGATCGTGTATATTTTGACCAGATTGAGATTTGGCAGTAAGTGAAATGAAAATTTCTATTTTTCGTTTTTTTTTCTTTTATTGATTCTTCGGATAACAAAGTATGAAATGGTAAATGCCAGTACTAAATAAAAAAAGACCATAGCAATGATTGTGATTATTGATTGATTTACAAAAGACTCATTGAGAATTTGATAGATAATGAGACCAGTAAAGATTAATACTGTTAGTCCTGGAATTTTCAAGATTTCTATTAGTTTCTTATTATTCATGTATTATCTCTGTTTTTATAAGTTATAGCACAATTATTAAAAAAATGATAAGTCATTTGTGTTTATTTATAATTTAATATAATATGAAATGGTAAATTGATTCTGTTTTTGTGGTACCCTGTAATCTTTCTATTTAAAAATGATGACAAAAAAGAGTCTGAATCAGAAAATTATTATAATAAACAGGAGATATTTTGATTGGTAAAACACGAAAAAATAAAGAGGTTTTAAAAGAATTAGTAGAACTATATTCATCCAAAAAGGGACTGATTGCTCATCAATATCATGAATGTAGCCATCCTGAAATAGTGAAATGGCTGATTGATAATGATTTTTTACAGAAAGAAGCTTTTGGTATGGAGCATCTTTCTGAAAATACCATATATTATCTACCCAGCGTTTATCCTTTAACTGAAAAAGGGGCAAAATATCTGAAATTAAATTGGTATGAAATTTTGCAATCTTCCTCTTTATATCACATGATTCGAGATGGCGCAGCATTTATTGCACTCCTCTTAACATTATTTTTATTGATTAGTAAATAATTTATCCGCCAGGAAAGGCATAAGATTTTACTTGGGTAGAAACTGGTTTTTTAATTCCTCATTAAAGCAGACTGTTTTATAAATTATAGAACCGTATTTCTCTCTGAATATTTTTCTTATATCATTATAATCATTGTCTAAATTGACAACTTGTTGATCATGAGTGGTTTTCTTTTTTAATTTTTCTTTTGATACTTTTTGTAATACTGGTTTTAATTGATCAGAATTAAATTCCATATTTAAATGTGCACATATTTTTTTTATTACTGATTCCATGTTGGACTTCATTTCTTCATAAGTAATAATAGTCTTTACTGTTGTAAAATCTTCATCAAATAACCACTTTTTTAAATGGTTACGATAAGACATAGACCAGGATTTAATATGATCTAAATTGTTTATGTCCTGTTGCTGGTATTGTAATTGAGAATAGATTGTTTCAACAGGATCTCGATAAAGATAGATTATATTTTTACGGGTTATTGTTAATTGAACGTCATGCTGATGATAACAGGTAAAATCTTTTGCATTTTTATAATAAAAAGCTCGAGCCAATGCTGGTTTTTGAAAATATTGTTCCATTATTAATCTTAACCAATGACTGCCTGTTCTCGGAAAACTAATTAAATATGGAAACTCTGGATCCTTAATAAATTGATCTACAATTTGTAGTGAAAATAACTTTGATTTTGGAAAGATAAATCGATATATATATTTAAGTTTTTTAATCATGTCTTGTATTGAACATTATTTTAATATTTTTTCTATTGTCTGATAATTTTATCTGATAAATCAGCTGGAATTTGGATTTCAGTTTGATTTAAGGTCAGTAATCCCCACCCTTTTAAAGGATGAAAAGTAGAAGTTCTTTCTTTATAATTAGGGTAAAAAAGTTGATACTCTTTACATTTTATACTGGATCTTATATACTCGAAGGAACACTCTTGATTTTGATATTGATCATAAATAAATTGTTCCTGGTTGGGAACTTTAAAATCATCAATTAAAATATATGCATTATTAAATTGAGTGGTAAAAAATTCAATTTCTGATTTTAAAGGCCACTCAAAACCATATCCATGAGCATCTAACCAGATAAGACAAGGTTCATTATATAATTCTTTATGATCCTGTTTTATTTCTGTAATAAACTCCGAACTGGTATTATTATAAATTTTTATTCTGTCTTGATAAGGCTTTAAATTTTTTTTTGCATATTTAAAAGCTTGTAAATCTGGTTCACAGGAAAAAGCAGATACATGCGAATAATTTTTTGCTACATAATGCAAAGTATTGCCAATATTAGTTCCTGTTTCAATAAAAGTAGTAACCTTTTTCATTATTTCAGCTACTAAAGCTAATAAGTATTTATCTCCATGAAATCCGGCTTCTTGTAACTGAGTATTTCTTTTTCTTTTAAATTTTTGTTTCAGTTTATTGATCATCATATTAAAAAATAATTCCTTCTGAAAATAAAAAAATGGATTTAGTCGATTTTAATATTATATTTCTTATGACTAAAATATTTTTTTAATATTAATAAAAAATTTAGCTATTGATAGTGTACATTTTCTGTATCAATATATCATATCTTGGTGTAAGAATAAAGTTTTAAGTAGGGATTTATTAATTTAACCCTGGAAAAGTAATTTATAAAAGACATTTATACTGGATATGAGGTCATTTTATTTAATTAATATTGACTCTTAAGGTAATAAAAACTATTATACTTATAATTTTTACTAATTTAAACTCATTTAAGTAATACTATGGCTGATTCTTTAAAGAAAAGATACTTTTATAAAATACTTACCAATATTATTAATTTACTTTTTAATATTATTACAGCATCTATCATTCCCCGTGCTTTAGGACCAGAAATTTATGGTTATTTTAGTTATATACAAAACTTTTTTTCAAGAATAATAGGTTTTTTTGACTCTGGATTAACTAGTGCTTTTTATAATAAAATTACCAAGCGGCAAAAAGAATACTCCTTAATCACATTTTATCTTATAACTTCATTTGTTGTTTTAGTATTATTAAGCTTAACAATTTTTCTATTTACAAAGATGCAGCTCAATAAATTTATCTTTCCTGAGCATTCTAAGACAATTATTTTTCTTGGGTTAGTATGGGGAATATTATTTTATATCCAAAAGATGTGTATAAATATTACTGATGCTTATGGCTTAACTGTAAAAGCTGAAATTGTAAGAATGATTATTCGAGTTTTTGCTGTTTTGCTTCTTTTATCATTCTTTTTATTAAGTTATCTCAATATTGTTTCATATTTTATTTATCATTATTTTGTATTTTTATCTTTTATTATTATATCAATCATAATTTTTATTAAAAATAATTCTCCTATAAGAATTACTAACTGGTATTTACCAAATAGAAAATGGCAGGGCTATCTATTAGAATTTTATCAATTTAGTCATCCTCTATTAACATTTCAGTTTTTTATTATGATTAGTGCCATTTTTGAACGGTGGATGTTGCAAAAGATTGCCGGAAGTTTGGAACAGGGATTTTTTGGTTTTTCATATAAAATAAGTCAAATTTGTTTTTTGTTCTCAGCTTCTTTAAGCCCGATATTTACGAGAGAATTAATTCTAGCTTTTTCCAATAAAAATATTGCAAAAATGATAGCCCTGTTTCACCGATATGTTCCTGTTCTTTTTTCAATAACTGCCTATTTCTCCTGTTTTCTTGCTATCAATTCTTATAATGCAATCCTTTTAATTGGTGGCAGTCAATATAAAGGAGCATATGTATCAATGATAATATTATCCTTATTACCAATTTTCCAATCATTTAATCAACTAGCTGGTTCTGTTTTTATGGCAACTGAAAATACGAAATTACTTCGTAATATAAGAATAATACAAAACCTTTTTGGTTTACTTTTGACTTATTTTTTTATTGCTCCAAAATCTATGTTTGGTTTAGAATTAAATTCAACTGGTTTGGCACTGAAATTTTTAATTCTAAAAATAATTACTACTTATGTTTATCTTTATTTTATTTCCAGGATATTAACTAGTAACTTTGGTAAGTATTTTTTTCATCAATTATTTATTATCATTGTTTTTTCATTTGTCGCTCTGGTAAGTAAGTTTTTAGTTGATCAATTTGCTGCTTCCCTATTACTAGCTTTCCTGCTTTCTGGTATCATATATTCTTTATTATTATCTGTATTGTTATATTTAGTACCCAACTTGTTTGGTTTACAAAGAAATGATATACAGAATATATTGCATTCTATAAAAGTAAGAATTAGTTTAAAAAGAAAAAAATGAGTTCAGCTAAAGGATTTATTTATCATTAAGGTATATTGCTTATGATCAAAGTAAAAGTAAGTACATCATTTCCAAATTGGCCATTGATAAGACAAACTCCTGGAAGGTCTGGTATTTGGCATGATCATCAGTTTTTCATCAACCAGAGGGTTGATAATTGTGATTACTGGGTGGTTTTTGGTGGTTTATCTCAAACAGAATACACTCATTGTCCACAAAATAATCTAATTTTTATCACTTCTGAACCTCCAGAAATAAAAAAGTATAATTCCGGTTTTTTAAAACAATTTCAGACAGTTATTTCTACATCTGAGCATTTAATAAATCACCCTGGGATCACTAGTTATCAACAAGCTCTACCCTGGATGATTGGTAGAAAATATAATTTTACTCATAAAAGATGGGAAAGCCAGTATTCTAAAGATTATGATGAATTAACTCAAGATATAAAATTTGAGAAGAAAAAATTGTTATCTGTCATTATTTCTGATAAAAGTAAAACAACTTTGCATAAAAAGCGAATTGATTTTGTACAGAAGTTAAAAAAACATTTAGATATCCCAGTAGATGTTTATGGCCGGGGCTTTTTTGAAATAGCCGATAAATGGGATGCCATTGCAGATTATCAGTATCATCTAGTAATTGAAAATAGTAATATAAAGGATTATTGGACAGAAAAGTTAGCAGATGCTTTTTTATGTGAAGCATATCCATTTTATTACGGATGTACTAATATTTTTGATTATTTTGCAAAAGATACATTGTCTCTTATTGATATTGATAATATAGAAAAATCAGTAGAAATTATTCAAACTGCTATTCATAAAAATAAATTTTCTAAGAATTTAAATAAAATAAAGATGGCAAAAAAGGATGTATTAAATAAATATAATTTTTTTTCTATGATCGTCCCTTTTTTAAAGCAAACTCAAACAAAAAAAATGAAAACAAAAATAGTTCCTGAGCATTTTTATACTTCCAATAATCCGTTCAAAAGAATGGTAAAATATATAAAGTAAATAGTGAGAAATATATGGCAATAGTAATGTTAAATTATGCAAGATCTGGTGGAACCTTACTAAATAAATGTTTAGCTAGTCTGTCTAATATTGTGATGTTATCAGAGATAAATCCATTAGGAGGCGGTTGGAGTCAAGCCGGAGCAGAATCATATTCAACAGTTTATGAACAAGCATTTTACTGGTATGGAATTCAGCTTAAATCAAAGGGATTTAAAGAAGCAATTGAAGAGTTAGAAGAATATTGTGCAAGTCATAATAAAATATTAATAATTAGAGATTGGTCTTATATAAATTTTGCGCATTGTCATTATAATGCTTTTGATCCGCCCAATCGATTTCTCATACTGGAAACCTTAAGTAAACAAAATCTTAAGATTTTTGGTTTCATAAGGAATCCTATTGATATATGGATTTCACAAAATTGCCCGGAAATTAATCAATTTACTCAAGAATATTTTCAATACTTAAAAACACTCAATAATCTCAAGGTACCTGTTTTTAAATATGAAGAATTTGCAACAGATCCTAAAAAACAACTAGAAAAAATATGTAAAACTATTAATATTTCTTATCAGGATGTGTTTGATAAGTGTTTAGAATACAGCAAGGTTAATGGTGATACACAAAGAAAGTCTTATCAACAAAAAACTGAAATTAGTTTAAATCCAAGAAAGACAATTAGTCTTGCAGGAATAAAAAAGCTTCATAAACACAAACTTATGGGACAAATTTGTCAATTTCATAATTATGAATCAAGTTATTTTTCTGAAATAAGTTATTTGAGTTATATAAAAAAATATCCATCTTTTGTGTTGAAAAGGTTATTGAAGACAGGATTTATTCAACTGAAAAAAATCAGAAAAATGAGTTTTTTTCATTCTTATCAAAGATGGATAAAAGATAAAGGAGATCAAACTCATAGATTAAATTATCAATTAAATGAGAATTCAATTGTATTTGATTTAGGTGCCTATATTGGCCACTGGACAAATACTATTTTTTACAAATATCAATGTAATATTTATAGTTTTGAACCAGTCAGTAAGTTCTTCAAAAAACTAAAAATTCGTTTTAATGATAATGATAAAATTAAACTATTTCAATTTGGCTTATCTGCTCAAACTGGAACAGATTGTATTTCAATTGATAATAATAAATCTTCAACTTTTAAAATTGGCAAAGAAGAACAAATAAAAATGATAAAAGCACTTGATTTTTTAAATCAATATAATATCGCTTTTATTGATTTAATGAAAATAAATATTGAAGGCGGAGAGTATGAATTATTACAACACCTTATAGAAAGTGGTTGCATAAATAAGATCAGAAATATACAAGTTCAATTTCATGATTTCGTTCCGCAATCAAAAAAACGAATGAAAGAGGTACAACAAAAATTATCAAAAACACATAGGTTAACATATCAATATCTATTTATCTGGGAAAACTGGCAATTAAAATGACTTTTAGGTATAAATTAAAAAATAGTTGATTTTTGTTTTTAAGATAAATAAATGTTTATTGGTTAGGGTGAAGTTACCAAAAGGAAGTTTATGATTATTTCACATAAATATAAATTTATTTTTATTAAAACATTTAAAACCGCAGGGACTAGTATTGAAGTTTATTTGTCTCAACACTGTGGGGAAGGAGATGTTTTTACTCCCATCATTCCTTATGTAGCTCCACATAGAGCAAGAAATTATCAAGGTTATTGGAATCCGCTTCCTGAACTATTAAAAAGTCATTTTAAAAATGGAAAAACTATTTTTAAAAATTTTTTTCTTAGAGAAAAATATTACAATCACATCTCAGCAAAAATATTACGATCGAGAATCCCATCTAAAATATGGAAAAGTTATTTTAAATTTTGCATTGAAAGAAATCCATTTGATAGAGCGATATCCCATTATTACATGTTAAAATACAGAAATAACAGTAACTTAAGTTTTGGTGAATATATTAAACAGGGACAATTTTGTATTAATTTACCTTTGTATACTGAAAATAAAAAAATCATAGTAGATAAAATAATTAGATATGAGAACCTGAGCAGTGAATTAGGTGCTGTTTTTTCTATTCTAGGAATTCCATTTTCTGGAAATCTTGGGATAAAGGCAAAATCAGAGTATCGTGATAAGAAAAAATCTTATAAAGATCTAATAAATGATCAGCAGAGGCAGATTTTGGAAACCATTTTTGCCGAAGAATTACAATTACATGGTTATCAATTTTAGTTTATTAAAAGAACTAAGAAGGCCCTGTTGAATCTTCTGGTTAAACTAAATGTTTTACCCTTTCATCCCGTCTGTTGTGTTTCTACTGAGAACTGAGCTCTGAAGAGTTTGTAAAAAAGCTGGGAATCAACAGCAAAATATTTACAACTAATACTATCTATCCTTTTTTATCAGGATAGGGTTGCAATTTTTGGTAAACTAAGTTACTTTTGTTGATAAAGGAGAAATGGTTGAAGAAAAGTAAAACCCTACGATCTACAGATATTCGAGAGCATAATGAAAAAGTAATTCTTAATCTGTTATATAAACATCAATCTCTTTCCCAATCTGAGGCTTGTTTGATGAGTGGCTTAAAGCCCTCAACAGCATTTCGGATATTTAGTGCCTTAAAAGAAAAAGGTTTAATTGAAGTTATAAAGAGCACTGTTAATCAAAAAAAAGACATTTCTGATAAAAAAGGGAGAAAACCAGTATATTACAGTTTGAATGCCAAGCGATTTTATTCCATTGGAATAGATTTTTGGTCAAAACAAGCTACTATAGTCATTACTGATTTTACAGGGCATGCTCTGTTTTATAAAGTTGTAGACTTACCACAGGGATATACAGCTTTAGAAGTATTAAAATATATCATTCAACTTATCCACAGTTCTGTAGCAGAAGCTAAGATATCGGAAAATAAAATATTAGGAATTGGTATCTGTGCACCAGGGCGTGTCAACATTAAACAGGGTTTAGTGATTTCTTATACCCGAATTAGGGATATGAAAAATTTTGAGATTGCAAAACTATTAGAAGAAGAATTTGAAACTCCTGTTTATGTTCATAATAACTGTTCGATCATTGGATTAAGTGAATATCATAAGCACCAAAAGACAATGAAAGGTTCTGTTTTAACAATTCTCATTAGAAGTGGAGTCGGAGGAGCGTTAATTAATA
>JAKSBL010000315.1 GCA_022361115.1 Spirochaetota bacterium
CATAGAAAGTCGAGCCGTTGAGGCTGTCATCCCAATCATCCCAGTCATCTTTTTCAGCAAAGGCAGACAGGGTTAAGAAAATTAAGCTGATAGCTAAGATTTTATTCATATCAAAAGTCCATTTGATAAATTATTTAGTTAGATTTTTTATATATAATATGTTAACACTGGACAATTTAGCACATAACTCTTTAAATTTCAATAATTTAGTTCAAAAAAAGGGGCTTTTGATGAAAAGGATCACTGAGGACACCAAGAGACACGAAGAACACGGATAGGTATTAAATCTCTTTTTGTGTTCTTCGTGTTTTTTTGTGTCCTTTGTGACCCTCTTCCTTCAATTCACCAAATTTTTTAACACGTCACAAATTATTGAAGATAAAAAAGCAGAATTGTCTTCCCGATTTTGCTTTAGTGATAAGCAAAAAAATTATTATTTTGACTGGTTTTTTTTATCTGAGGTTCCTCAATATTATTTGTTGAAAAACCGATATTTTTAGTAGTTATTTTTGGTTCTAACATAAAATGGTAGTATGATTTAATAAATAACATAAGGTTTGATAAAATAATGAATTTTAAATATATTGTTTTTCTATTTTTGTTCTTTTCTTTTCACTTATTTGCTGATGAAGTAACTGTCCCTTTTGTTTCATCATTAAGGGCAAAAGTAACATTTGGTAAAGTCCAGTTACAATGGAAAAATCCTGACAACTTTAAAAAACATCTGGTAATATATCGTTCTACTCAACCCATTAATAGTACTAATGAACTAAAAAAAGCAACTCAAATTGTAACTCTAAGAAATCGTGAAGAGTATTATGTAGATACTCCGCCCTATGGTACCTATTACTATGCAATTCTGATTAAAAATCGAATCAATCAAAAATTGAGTATCATATTCATCCCCTACAGAAATTATATTACCAGAGGAATAGTCATCAAAAAAGTTGATATTTTTCGACTTACAAGTTTGCAGGTTAAAGTACAAAATGAAGCATTATTGTTAAACTGGGATTACTTTGCCGATACAACTGCCGATAAAAATGTTATGATCTACCGTTACACACTCCCTATTACTGATGAACAACGGTTAGATGAAGCTATTATCATAGCAAAAACCAGTATTAAAGATAAACAATATTTAGACCGCACATTAGCTAATATTCATTACTATTATGCTATTGTACCGGAGGAAGTGCCTTTGGAAGGTTTTTTTCCAGATGTAAATATGACTATTGATCCAGCCGTCATTCCTAAAACAGTACAACCTATTGATTATTTTGATATTGATTCATTTGTTCCCTTACCACTCTTAGCTATCAATAATGATCCGAAATCGGGGAAACCTTTTTTAGATCCAATGATCTTAAAAAGCCCGGATAAAAAAAAATATCAAAATAAAACAAAAGAAATTATTGATCAAATTACAAAGAAACATCGTGATACTTATCAGGTATTTCAAAATAAAAAACATACTGAATTAAAACATCTGGATTTTCAGTTTTTAGAAGATGAAGGTATTTTTATCAATCAAACCGATCATCAAGCTTATAAGAACATCATTCAAAATTTAAGAATAAAAGAATATGATAAAGCAGAAAGTGGTTTAAAATTGCTCATTGAGGAACCCCTTCCTGATCAATTGTATTATCGAGTTAGCTATTATTTAGGAATGCTTTATTATCACCAGGGCAATTTCTATCACTCCTATTTATATTTAATTATCCCCTATGAAAAATATCGTAAGCAAATATTACCTTATCTTGAATCAATCAGTTATACAATCTTTGAATTATTAGAACGATAATTTTAAAAAAAATCGTAAAACGCGAATATTTTCTCAAAAATAGAAAACTGAATAAAATAAAAAACTGGATCAATGTGTATGACCCAGTTTTTAAATCATAACATATTCATATAAACATTTTTATAGTGATCGTTTTCCCTGCCAGGAACCATTTGAAGCTGGAGTAATCCAATCGCCTGAAAATGAATGATCTTTAAGTACACCTGTATCTGAAATATTAGCTAACAGATTTCCATAAACATTGTAAGCACTGTCAATATCAAAAACTTGTTTAGAAGAATCATAAATTCCGGAAACAAGGCCAAGACCTCTCTCTTTATTCCATGCCCAAGTGCCCCATACTTCAGAACCTTTGATAATCATGTTCCATGCTGCTTCTAAAGTACTATCATTATTATCATCAGCAGATCCTTCGAAACACATAACTAATTCAGTTGATGTTTCTTTAAAAGTAACAGCTGGTATTCTTTCAGCATCTAAATAACACTCTGTTGTGTAAATAGTACCATCATATTCAACAGCAAGGTGAAATTCAAAATCCATATTTTGAATACTTGATTCAAAAGTATAGATATATCGTGAATAAGCTTTAGATTTTGCAATTTCAGTGCCTTTGAGGGTATATTTTTTTCCAGAGGTTATCATGATGTATTCAATCTTTTCTCCATGGGAAGTATTTCCAATTTTTACTTTATAAGTACCGGAAAATCCCCATTTTGATAAAACCCCTTTATAAATACCTTGATAACTATTATCATCCTCTGCATCTGCTTCAGGTTCTGTAGCAATTTCAAATGTCATATCATCATCCGGATCACTATTTATTTCATAGTTTTCCTCAATTTAACCTATCTTTCAGAAAAAAAAAATTTTTTTTCCAAAAATGCCCAAAAATTTACGTAAAACTGCCAAACAGTGGTTAATTGAAGCAAAGGGACTTAACGTTGCTTGAAACGTGACCTTGAATCTCTTTACGGTGGCCGAATGGCCGTGTTAAGCGACGTCAGAAAAGGCCTTCACGTTTACCTCCACATTATTATAAGATCA
>JAKSBL010000545.1 GCA_022361115.1 Spirochaetota bacterium
CAATAAAAAAAATAAAAAAAAATTAGAAAAAAATAAAATTTGAATTCATCACCATAATGTTTTAAAATTTTGACATTACTAAACTAAAAAGATAGTTTTAGCAACAAGCCTTCTCATTTGCTTAAAATCAATTAACATGACAGGAGGCTCATAAATATATTGTATTTTTTTTGATTGAATATTACTTTTAAATTAATGTTGTAAAGGAGAAAAATATGGAAAAATTAAATCTATCATCATTGGAAAAAAATTTTGCTCATTGGGAAAAAACAAAAGACTTGATTGATCAGTTTATTGACATTATTTTAAACTATCGACAAAGCGGACATCCTGGCGGTTCCCGATCCAAAGTTCATGCTTTGTTGACGCTGATGCTGAGTGGGGCTATGCGCTGGGATATTCGTCATCCGGAAAAGAAATATAATGACAAATTTGTTTTAGGGGCCGGTCACACCATTCCATTAATATACTGTACTTTAGCTGTTTTAAATGAATCCCTCAGAATAAAATATCAGCAAACCGGAGACAAGAAATATCTAATACCTAAAGCAGAAGAAAGGGCATTATACTGGGAAGATCTTCTCCTTTTTAGAAGGAGAGGCGGTTTATCAGGGCATGCAGAAATGGAAGGCAAAACCTTATTTGTAAAATTTAATACCGGCCCTTCTGGCCATGGAAGTCCGGCTGGAGTCGGCATTGCTATGAGTTTAAAACGGGCAAAGGCGCAGGGGGTACAGGTTTTCCTGGTGGAAGGAGAAGGCGGATTGACTCCAGGAGCAAATCATGAAGCCATGAATTCAGCCTGGGGCTTAGGTTTGGACAATCTCTATTTCCTCATAGATTGGAATGATTATGGCATAGACAATCAAGCCGTTAGTGATGTCGTTTACGGTACTCCCAAAGACTGGTTTTCTGCTCATGGCTGGAAAACTTTTCATGCTAAAAATGGAAGCGATTGGAAAGATGTGACCCAGACATTTATATCTATGTTAGAAGATAAAGAACCAGTTCCCCACATGGCTTATTTTAAAACCCGTAAAGGCCGGGATTATTTAAAATATGATAATAAATCACATGGCTCACCTCATAAAATGAATTCAGAATTATTTTGGCAGATTAGGCAACAATTTATGGATAAATATAATGTGCAGTTTGCAAACTATAATCAACCTGCCCCAGACAGTAAAGATAAAATTGAGGCTGAATTCAAAAAAAACTTACAAGTAGTAGTCGATGTCCTCCATAAAGATCAGGGATTGATAGACTATCTGGCAGATACTCTGGTTGCTCTAGGTGAA
The DNA here is from genome assembly GCA_022361115.1 of Spirochaetota bacterium. Classification (GTDB taxonomy): domain Bacteria; phylum Spirochaetota; class GWE2-31-10; order GWE2-31-10; family GWE2-31-10; genus JAKSBL01. The sequence goes on from JAKSBL010000545.1 coordinate 1,299, forward strand.
AGTGTGCCTACAGAAATTTCAGATGCCATTTTTAACAAAGTAGAAAATCCTTTTGCAGATAAAGAGCTCTATGATTATAAAAATTATCCAGAAGAACTTTATGCAAAGCCTGGTGAAAAACTGGCAAATAGAGCAGGATTTTCTAAATGGGGATCCTGGGTCAATGCCTGGGGGGCCAATAAATATCAGCGTCCCATCTTTTTAGCTTGTTCAGCTGACTTAGCTGATTCTACTATGATTAGCGGTTTTTCCAAAGATTTTGGTGATTTAAAAGGCTATGGATGGTATAATCGTCATGATGCCCAGGATGGAGCTTTATTACCTCAGGAAATCACTGAATTTAGCAATTCTGGAATTATGGCTGGAATCTCAACTGTAAATTATTCTGATAAACCAGAAGAAGAATTTAATGGTTTTTATGGTACCTGTTCCACTTATGGGTCATTTTCTTATTTAAAATATGGAATGATGCGTTTGCTAAGCCAAATCAATCAGGATTGTGAGTTAAAAATTGGAAAAGTAATCTGGGTAGCCGGACACTCTGGCCCGGAAACAGCTGATGATAGCAGAACTCATTTTGGGATTTTTGCACCTGGTGTTACCAAACTCTTTCCTAAAAACCAAGTCATTGATCTTCATCCCTGGGAATACAATGAAGTGCCTGTATTACTTGGAGCAGCTCTCCAGCAGAAACCAGCTGTGATTGCACTCCATCTCACCCGTCCAGCAGTCGAAATACCAGACCGTAAAAAATTAGGGATGGCTTCCCATTTTGAAGCAGCTAAAGGAGCCTATCTGGTTCGGGATTATCAACCGGATCAACCCAAAGATGGAACCATCATTGTCCAGGGAACCAGTGCTATGGCCAGTATTGTTCAATTACTACCGGAACTGGAAGCAAATAAAATCAATCTAAAAATTGTCTGTGCAGCTAGTCCCCAGCTATTTGATTTTCAGGATAAAAAGTATAAAGAAAAAATTCTTTCTCAAGAAGACTGGATTAATTCTACTGTTGTTACTACACAAGGCCGTGCTCTCATGCATGATTGGATTTTCAGTAAGGTATCTGAAGAATATGCCATCTCTTCTGATTGGGATAATCGCTGGCGAACTGGCGGTACTCTGGATGAAGTCATTGATGAAGCCCATTTAACACCCCAGTGGATTATGAAGGGATTAGAAAAATTTATCAAAGATAAGAACAAACGACTTGCACTTTTTAAGTAAAAGTTGTAAATAAAACTTAGATTTTTTATAGATCCTTATAACAACAGCCAGTTGTTATAAGGATCTTTTTTTAAAATTAGTTTATCCTACAATTATAATTTAATTTTTTTACACCATGTAATTAGATCACAATAGCGAATTTAAGAGGTTTTGTTGTTCTTTATGTAAACAAAGCAAAGATTTCTTATGTTTTAACCCTTATTATGGTCAAAATATTGATTTTTACTTGCATTTTGAAGAGTTTCAGATTTATAATTAATTTGAGTCTCCTCAATACCTAAATTGGCGAGGTATTGGCAACGGGTTCTGGCTATAGTTATTTTTTTTATTTTTTAATACTTTATGAAGAAAGGGCTTTGAATGGAA
>JAKSBL010000170.1 GCA_022361115.1 Spirochaetota bacterium
AGTTTTCGTTTTGGAAAATGATTTCTGATTGAGGATTGATTGTACCTGGTTTTTCAATAAGATTCATAATAGACAGTGAAGTTACACTCTTACCACTTCCTGATTCCCCAACAATAGCCAGGATTTCATTTTTTTTTACATTAAAACTGATATTATCCACAGCAGTAATTGTCTGATTAATTAGGTGAAATTGGGTGGTTAAGTTTTTAACTTCTAATAAAGTAGCCATATTCCTCCCTTATACCTGTGTTTTAGGATCCAGGGCATCTTTTACTGCATAACCAAAAATAAAAAAACAGAAAACTGTCAATATAATGGCAAAAGCAGGAAACAAGATCCAGGGGTAATGAATTAGGTTATTGATATCCATTGCAGCACTCATGAGCATTCCCCAGCTGACTGCAGGTTCTGTTATACCAAGGTTTAAAAAACTGAGTCCTGTTTCCCCTAAAATAACTCCTGGGATACTCAGCATAATTCCCATAATCAATATATTTCTGATTTGCGGAATGATATGCTTAAAGATAATCCTAATCATAGGAATGCCGCCAATTTGAGCAGCTATAACAAAATCTACATTTTTTAATGATAATACCCAGTTTCGGATTCCTCTGGCGCTTCCGGCCCAACCTGGTATGGCTAAAATCATCATAATGTAGAGAAACTTTTGATCCGGTGATATATCTGCCGGCATAATCGAACGTAAAAAAAGGAAAAAATAAAAAGTAGGTAAGAGAATGATCGTTTCACAGCCTCGCATAATAAACCAGTCAGTAAATCCTCCGATATATCCAGAAATACCACCTAAAACAATGCCGCCTATTAAAGAAACAAAAACACTAAAAAAACCAAGGGTCAAAGAAACTCTGGCACCAAAAATGATTCTGGAAAAGAGATCTCTCCCTAATCTATCTGCACCCATCAGGAAAAAAGGTTCCTGATTATGAGTGCCAATAAGATGTCTTTTGCTTTTAAAAATGTAAAGTACTGTATATTCTTCACCTTTAGCAAAAAGTCGTAATTTATGAATTTTATTTTTATTAACTTTGTACTTTTTAAAAAAAGGATTTATCATTTCATATTCGTAAACAAAAGGCCCAACAAATTTTCCTTTATGAAATAAGTGAATTCGATGGGGAGGTTGATAAGATTTATTTTTAAATTTTAAATTTGGTGGATAGGGTGCAAGAAATCCTTGAAATGGAATAATGAGATAGAGAAAGACTAAAATAAAAAAGGCTATCAATCCAATTTTTTGCTTTTTGAGTTTTAAAAAAGGGATTTCTAAAGATGTGCCTTTAAAAAGCATGGATTATCCTTTCTTATTTAATTCTTACTCGAGGGTCTGCAACCGCTAAAAGAATATCAGAAATCATTATTCCAGCCAATACTAAGGTACTGGAGATAATCATATTAGTTAAAACTAAGAAATAATCTTGTCTCAAAGTTGCTTCATACATAAGTAAACCCAAACCAGGATAAGAAAAGACAATTTCTACAAATAAAGAAGCACCAATTAATCCTGCTAATAAACCAGAAATCCCAGTTATAAAAGGTATTAAAGCATTGCGAAAAGCATGCTTAATGATGCCCCATTTTTGGATACCTTTGGCTTTCATAGCCAGGATATAGGGTTTATTAAATTCTTCCTGCAGTAATACTTTCATGCTGCGAATCGAACCGGCTATACCGCCGATAAAACCAACTATTAAGGGAAGAACAATATGATGAAGCCGATCAGTGAATTTGCCCAAAAAAGAAAGGGATTGATAATTTTCACTAGTTGCACCGGTTATAGGGAAGATGCCCGTTTTAGCTGCAATTATCAAACCTAACAAAGCTAAAAAAAATCCAGGAGTAGAATAGAGTAATAAGGTAATAAAATTGACTGTGTTTTCTAATTGCTTATGAGGTTTGTAAGCAAAGTAAAATGAAACTGGATAGGAGATAAGAAAAGTGAATAATAATGAGAACAGATTAAGAAAAACAGTATTCCATAAACGGGTACTAATTAGCTTCAAAATAGGCATATTGTAAGAGAAAGACATGCCTAAATCTTGTTTAAAAATCACATTTTGAAGCCATTTTATATATTGAATATAAAAAGGTTGATCTAAACCAAATTGTAAACGGTAACGGTCAATAATTTGGGGATCAAGTTGAGGATTCTGATAAAAAACAGAGAAAAAGTCACCAGGTGCTAAACTCATAAAGAAAAAGAAAACAAAACTGATGATAAGTAAAATTGGGATCATCGCAAGGAGACGTCGAATAATAAAAAAAGCGAGTGGGTGTTTCTGAATGTTGCTTTGTATAAATGAAATAATTTTTTTCATTTTTTAATGTGAAGATTGATCGAGAAATTCTTTTTTTATATACAATCTTCTACTGTCATCTCCTGCTGAATGTATAGTATCCCAATTAAAATTTCCCCATTTTTTATAAACTGCTGTAAATTGATACTTTCGAAAAATTGGGATAAAAGGAAGTTGATCTAACATAATTTGTTGAAATTCATCATAAAGTCTTTTTACTTCATCTTCTTCATAGGTAAAAACCAGTTCTTCGTACAATTCATCAATTCTTGCTTCCCAATCTGTAGCAGGTGTTTCCTGAAAAGGATACCAAATATGTAAATTTCCAGTTGATTTCCAGACATTGTACCACTGTTCAGTAAAAACAGGATTGTTAAAGACATATAATGTACAATCCCAGTCAAAAGTTGTCAATACTTTTTGAATGTAAAGATTGATATCAACGACTTCGATAGTGGATTGAATACCAACTTTCTCTAAATCAGAAATAATAATGTTTATATAATCATGTAATACTTTATCTTCTGAATAAACCATGATATTAAATTTTACTTTATTTCCGTCCTGATCAGTCAGAAAACCATTCTCATTTTTGGTCAGACCAATGTCATTTAAAATTTCTATTGCTTGTTCAGGATTGTAAGAGTAAGGATTCGCATAGTTTGGATTATAATATTTATTATATTCCGAAACAAAGTGAAAGTATGGTTCTGCAAAACCATTGATTGTTTGATTGATAATGGTTTTTCTGTCTATTAAACAACTAATGGCATGTCGAAATTTTTTATTTTTATAGATTTTATTTTTCCATTCAGGTATTTCTTGCGGATTTTGATTAAATGTAATAAACGGATAGCCAGTAGCGGGACCTCCATTCCAGATATCATAGCCTTTGTCTTCTGCTTCAGGAAGGAGGGTTGCCATATCTTTTCCTCGAAGCCCATAGGATTCAAGTTCACCTTGTTGAAATTTTAGTAAAGATGCAGTTGGATTTTGAGGAGGAATAAATATATTGATGTTTTTTTCAATATAGGGTAATCTATTACCTTTCTCATCTTTTTTCCAATAATTTGGATTTCTTTTAAAAATTAAACGTTCACCTGCCTTAAATTCTTCTAAAATGAAAGGTCCGTTACCGATTAATTCTTCTGGAGGAGTATCAATTCCCCAAAAATCTTTTGCTTCTTCTAGGCTCCTGGACTTTACAGGTTCCCAAATATGTTTCGGAGTAATATTAAAAGCGTTAATATTAATAATAGGATTTGCTACAATTCTGGGAAAGATATATTTATACTTATATTGATTGATTTTTTCTACTGTTATTCTTTTTTCAGTCCCGTCATCCATGGTAACCATTTGTCCATCAGCGCCTTTAGGATTAAAATCCGGATCGCCTTCCAGTTCATCATACCAGTAGATTATGTCGTCAGTAGTCATTTGAATTCCATCAGTCCAGTAGACATCATCACGTAATTCACATATTAATTCCATTTTATCATTCTCAGTATCAATGGTAACCTCATAAGCTTTGATAAGATTTCCTGACCATTCTCTTTTGATATGATCATATTCAAATAAGTAATCAAGAATTGTACCAGTAACCAGTATATCTGAATCATCAAAAGTGGTATATGGATTAAAGCTTTTTGGTTCGCTGGAAAAGTAACCTCTCCATATTCCGCCTGTTTCGCCAATATCCCATTTAACAGGTAACTGCAATTTCACTGTACCAGGAAAGTCTTTAATGGTAATGATTTCACCAGTATCTTCTTCCAGTTTGCCGCAAGAGAAAAGAATAAAAATAATAACGATTTTAATAAAAAGAAAAGAGAAATTTTTCATGCCAACCCTCCCCCCAATTCAAAGAAATCCGGTAATCTAACAGATTACCGGACTTACTAATGAAAAAAAAGAAAAACAAATGAAAAAAAAAGTAGTACCTTGATTTAAGTATAAAACACTTCAAATTCAATGTCAAGGTTTATAATTAAGAAAAGTTAAATAAATTAGGATTTATTTACAAAAATTGAATTTTTCTAGAGGCTTGATTATCATTTTGCTAGAAAGCATTATAATTTCTTATTATTATGAACGATCTCTCTTAATTTTTTTTCGCTATTTTTGATTAATAATGGAGCGGGGTGCTTTTCCGGAGTGGTCAATCCTTGGTCATAAATTCTTTTGACCAGATTGATGCAGCGTCTGATATATTGAATAGAAGGAATGGAACGGTTAAAATGTTCAGCCAATTCTCTATCTTTTTTGATTTCATTGAGCTTTAAAAACTCTTCTAACTCTTCTACTTGCCATTTTTTATTTTTTTTATCAGCAAAATTATATTCGGCAAAACGTTTCATTGCCCGTTCTGCAGAATTATTCATCTTTTTTTTCTTCCAATATTCATGACGATTTCTGGCATATTGTATGTCATTGATGGTATAGTTTGTGTGGGTTAACCAGTAATTGGTTAATTTTGCTTTTTGTCCTTGTGTTAAAGTTGAATAAACACAAAAATCAATATATTCAGCAGGGTCTTTTCCTAAAATTTCCTGTAGTTCTTTTTCTGATAAAAATTGAATATCAATCATAATATTAAAATCTTTTCATTTTTTTTTGAAGACTTTGATACTTCTTTATTATTAGTTTTCTGAATTATATCAGTTTTTATAGTTTTTGTAAATAGGTTATTTTTGTAAGGATAGGAAAAATAAATAAAAAAAGATCACGGAGAGCACGAAAAAACAGGGATGAACACAAAAAAGAGATTAAAAAGAGGAATTAATTCTCAAAAAAAAGAAAAAAATTATGAAATAAATCAATTGAAAAGGATAATTGTCCTATTTAGCCTGAAAAAGCTTTCACAACCCAACTCTTTTCTGTCATCCCTGTTTTTTCGTGTTTTCCGTGATACTCTTCTTATTACTTTTTAAGATTTTTACAATCTACCCTTTATCAGCTCTGTAAAAAGAAAAAGTAAAAAAA